>NZ_JBOCEF010000009.1:0-113921 GCF_050586345.1 Rhodovulum sp. DZ06 | reverse complement strand
AGGCCGCCGCATACAGGGGGCGCGGCCCGCTGGCAAGGGGCGGGGGGCCGGATGCAGGCGCGGCGGGCGGGGCGCGCAGGGTGGGGCGGCGCGCGCGGCGGCGCAGCCGGCGCTCCGCCCGCGAACGGGGGGCGCGGCCCCCCTTGAGCGGGCGGAGACGCCCGGCGGTCGGGGCCTTGGCCGCGCGCCTTGCCGCCCGCATCCCCGCGCGGCCCGGCGCCCGCTTGCCATGGCGCGGCGCGGCCCCCACTCTGCCCGGCCTGATCCGCAATCCACGAGGAGCCGCCATGTTCGTCGCCATGAACCGTTTCCAGGTCAAGGAGGGCCGCGAGGCCGAGTTCGAGGCCATCTGGAAGGGCCGCGACAGCCGCCTGCACGAGCTGGAGGGCTTCGTGTCCTTCCACCTGCTGCGCGGCCCGACCGAGGAGGGGCTGACGCTCTACGCCTCGCACACGATCTGGAAGGCCCGCGCGGATTTCGAGGCGTGGACGAAGTCGGAGCAGTTCCGCGCCGCGCACAAGGGCGCGGGGACCAGCCGGGACATCTATGCCGGGCCGCCGAAATTCGAGGGGTTCGAGGCCGTGGCGGGCGGCGAGGGCGTGCGGGCCGAAGACTGAAGCGCCGCCGCGAGGGGGCCGGGCGCGCGCCGTCGGGCGGCGCGTCGGCCCCGGCGGAGGGCGTCTCCGCCCGCTCAGGGGGGGCAGGCCCCCCGTTCGCAGGCGGAGCGTCGGCTGCGCCGCCGCGGGCGCGGTCCCGGAGCGGGCGCGCCGGGCGCCCACGCGAAAACGCCCCGCGGCGAGGGCCGCGGGGCGTTTGCATGTCCCGGGATGCGGGTCCGAAGGGGGGGCGGCGGGCCGCCCCCTTGGGCGTCAGCCCTCGCCGCCCGGCAGCATCCCGAGGGCCTGCATGTAGAGGTCGAGCATCGCCTCTTCCTCGGTGCGTTCCTCGGGCTTCTTCTTGCGCAGCGCGACGATCTTGCGGAGGGTCTTCACGTCGAAGCCGTTGCCCTTGGCCTCGGCATAGACCTCCTTGATCTGCTCGGCGACCTCCTTCTTCTCCTCTTCAAGCCGCTCGATGCGCTCGACGATGCTGCGCAGCTGGCTGGCGTGGACGGTGGTGGTGGAGAAGCTGTCGTCGTCATCGACCATGGGATAGGCCTCCGGGCAGGGCGGGCGCGTCGGGGCGCCGGAAGGGGTTTCGGCAGGGGTGCGGGCAGGGCGCGGACGCTAGCCGCAGAGCGCGCCGCGGGCAAGCCCCGGCGGGCGTGGAAGGGGGCGCGGCCCCGCGCCGGGGCGACGCGGCGCGGGGAAGCGGGGACGCGGGGGGCGGGTCACTCCTGCGGGCGGACCTTCTCGAAGGTCGCCAGCTTCTCGGCCGAGGCCTCGGACTGGTGCTTGTCGCGCCACTGCTCGTAGGGCTCGCCATAGACGATCTCGCGCGCCTCGGCCTTGTCCACCTCGACCCCGCGCTCGGCGGCGGCTTCCTGCCACCAGCGCGACAGGCAGTTGCGGCAAAAGCCCGACAGGTTCATCAGGTCGATGTTCTGCACGTCCGGGCGCTCCTCCAGCAGGTGCTGGCGCAGGCGGCGGAACACGGCGGCCTCGATCTCGGTGCGCTGGGCGTCGGAGAGGTCGGCGGGAAGGGGGGCGTCGGTCATCGGATCCTCCTGTGCGCGGCGCCCGGGACGGGGCGCGCGGTTTTCCCCCATGTAGCGCCTGCGGGCGCGGAAGGGGAGGGGGGCGGCGGGCCGGGTCAGGCGGCGGGCGCCCCGGCGGCGGCGGCGTCTTCCATCCGCGCGATGGCGGCGGGGATGGCGCGGGCGAGGATGTCGGCCCATCGCTCCTGCCCCGCATCGTCGGCGATCAGGTCGTTGCGCACCTCGATCAGCGCGTGGGGCAGGCCGCGCTTTGTGCCGTGCTCCCACATCGTGTCGCCCTGGAGGTGGCCGGTATAGGGCTCGTTGTCGCCGACCACGAGGCCCGGCTCGTCGCGCAGCAGCTCGATCAACGGGCCGGCGATGCGCGCGTCCTCGTCCCACAGCACCCCGGCATGCCAGGGCCGCGGCGGGCGGTTCTTCAGCTGCGGCGTGTAGGAATGGATCGAGATGATGGCGGGCCGGGGCGACGCGTAGCTTGCGCCCTCGAGCCGTTCCTGCGCGCGGGTGATCATGGTGCGGATGGCGCCGTGATAGGGCCGGTGCCAGGCGCCGAGCCGCGCCGCCACCTCCTGCCCCGTCGCGTGGCGGTTGGCGGGGATGACCGAGCCGTCATAGAGGCGCATGACCAGCGTCGGGTCGTCCTCGCCCCGGTTCGGGTCGATCACGAGCCGCGAGAAGGTGGAGAGCGCGGCGGGCGCGTTCAGCCGCTGCGCCAGCTTCAGCGTCAGCCCGCGGGCGCCGACGTCATAGGCGATGTGCCGGGCCATGTCCTCGGGCGGCAGGCCGAGATCGCCGCCGTTCACCTCGCGCGGGACGGCGTTCGAGGCGTGATCGCACAGCAGCAGCAGGGCGGGGTCGCCGTCCTCGTTGGCGATCTCGTAGGCGGGCATCGAGGGCATGGGGCGCTCCGGTCGGGCAGGGAAGGGGGCGGGGGCTGGGCGGCTGCCCGGTTGGAACATACCGCGCGCGGGGCGGGGGGCAAGGCGGCGCCCCGCCGCCTGCCCCCCGCGCGGGGCGCCGCCGCGCCGGCGTCCCGGATCCTGCCGCGATAATGAATGCAGGGCGAAAGCATGTGACCCCCCGCCGCGCGCATCCGCAGCAATCTTGCCCCCTTTTCAATCCCCTGCGCGGGCGCGGCCTGCTATATCTTGGGGCGGCCCGACATTCGCGCCCGCCCCCGGCTTGCCCGGAGGAGGGGCGCCCCCGCACGACCCGAGGGGACGTGCGCCGCTTCCGGCGCCGCCCTCCCGCCACAGACACCTCATCCAAAGAGGATCCCATGCGACGCCGCAGACACGTCAAGATCGTCGCCACCCTGGGCCCCGCGTCCTCCTCCCGCGCAACCATCCGCAGCCTGTTCGAAGCGGGCGCGGACGTGTTCCGCCTCAACATGTCCCACGGACAGCACGAGGAGATCGCCGAGCGGCACCGGATCATCCGCGAGATCGAGCACGAGCTGAACCGCCCGATCTGCATCCTCGCCGACCTGCAGGGGCCCAAGCTCCGCGTCGGCACGTTCAAGGACGGCCCGCAGGAGCTGAAGGCCGGCGACGCCTTCCGCCTCGACCTCGACGAAGCCGAGGGCGACGCGACCCGCGTGCGCCTGCCGCATCCCGAGATCTTCGAGGCGCTGGAGCCCGGCGCGCGCCTGCTGGTCAATGACGGCGCCATCCGCCTGCGCGTCACCCGCTGCGACGACATGTCGGCCGATTGCGAGGTCGAGGTCGGCGGCGTCATCTCCGACCGCAAGGGCGTCAACGTCCCCGACGTCGTGCTGCCGATCCCCGCGCTGACCGACAAGGACCGCAAGGACCTCGAATTCGTCTGCGGCCTCGGGGTCGACTGGCTCGCCATGTCCTTCGTGCAGCGCCCCGAGGACGTGATCGAGTGCAAGCAGCTCGCCGCCGGGCGCGCCGCCGTGGTCGCCAAGATCGAGAAGCCCGCCGCCGTCGCCGCGATCGACCCGATCCTGGACGAGGCGGACGGCATCATGGTCGCCCGCGGCGATCTCGGCGTCGAGATGCCGATCACCCAGGTGCCGCCGATCCAGCGCCGCCTGCTCGCCGCCTGCCGCGAGCGGGGCAAGCCGGTGATCGTCGCCACCCAGATGCTCGAGAGCATGATCAACGCGCCGGTCCCGACCCGCGCCGAGGTCTCGGACGTCGCCACCGCCATCTATCACGGCGCCGACGCGGTGATGCTCTCGGCCGAATCCGCCGCCGGCAAGTTCCCGGTCGAAGCGGTGAAGACGATGAACGACGTGGCGGTGGAGGTCGAGCACGACCCCTACTGGCGCGAGCGGATGGAGGCCACGCGCTCCAAGTCGCGCACCCGGGTGAACGACGCCATCGTCGCCGCCGCGCGCGAGGTGGCCGAGACCACCGAGGTCGCCGCGATCTGCTGCTTCACGCATCACGGCACCACCGCGATCCTGTCCGCGCGCGAACGCCCGCGGGTGCCGATCGTGGCGCTGACCCCGTTCCTGGCCACCGCGCGGCGGCTCGGCCTCGTCTGGGGCCTGCACTGCATCCACACCCACGAGGTGGAGCGCTTCAAGCTCGCCGTCGTCTCGGCCGCCCGCGCGGCGCGCGAGGCCGGCTTCGCGGGCGAGGAGGACCGAATCGTCGTGATCGCGGGCATCCCGTTCAACACGCCCGGCTCGACCAACATCTTGCGGGTCGCGCCCTGCCGTGAAAAGCTGATCTTCGAGGGGGAGCCGGAGTAACGCCCCCGCAGACCGCGCGCGTCTTCCCGCCCCCGGACTGCGGGGCGGGGAGGCGCGCGTGACTGCGTTTCAGAGTTTTCTCGTCATCGGCTGCATTCTCGTCGTCATCGGCGGGCTGCAATCGGTCCGCAGACAGGTGGACGGAGAGGGCGCGGGCTCCGCGCTCGTGGTCCTCGGCCTCGGCGGCGCGGCCCTTCTCTACGCCCATTTCGGATCGCCCCACGGGGTCAGCCTGCCCGCCATCGTCTCGGCCTTCGCGGCCCTGGCGCGGGAGCTGCAGGCGCTGGCGCGCTAGGGCGGCGGCGCCCCGCCGGGACCACTGCTGCACGCCGTCTCCCGGCCCCGCGCAGGACCCCCCCCCCCCGGGCCCCCTTGCCATCGCCCCGCCGCTCCTGTATCAGCGCGGCTCCGAACCGGGTCGGCCGGCCGTAAGGGCTGCCGCGTCGTCCCAGAACCGCGCCCCCGGGCGCGCATCCGGATAACGGAGTGTCAAATGCCCAAGATGAAGACGAAGTCGAGCGCCAAGAAGCGCTTCAAGATCAGCGCCAGCGGCAAGGTCATCGGCGGCCAGGCCGGCAAGCGCCACGGCATGATCAAGCGGACGAACAAGTTCATCCGCCAGGCCCGCGGCACCACCGTGCTGGCCGAGGCCGACGCCAAGATCGTCAAGGGCTTCCTGCCCTACGGTCGTTGATCCCACGCTGATCTAGAGGAGTTTCAAGCATGTCCCGAGTGAAGCGCGGCGTCACCGCCCACGCCCGTCACAAGAAAGTCCGCGACGCCGCCAAAGGCTATTACGGCCGTCGCAAGAACGTCTTCCGCGTCGCCACCCAGGCGGTCGACAAGGCGCTGCAGTACCAGACCCGCGACCGCAAGGCGCGCAAGCGGACCTTCCGCGCGCTCTGGATCCAGCGCATCAACGCCGGCGTGCGCGCCGTCGACGCGGACATGACCTACTCGACCTTCATCAACGGCCTGAACAAGGCCGGCATCGAGGTCGACCGCAAGGTCCTGTCCGACCTCGCCATCCGCGAGCCCGCCGCCTTCGCGGCGATCGTGGCCCAGGCGAAGGCCGCCCTCTGAGGCGCCGTGCCGGGGCTTCGGCCCGCGGCGTGAAGAACAAGGCCCGGCGCGAGCGATCGCGCCGGGCCTTTTCGATTCTCCTCCCCTCCGCCGGGAAAGGACCGCGCATGGATCCCGTCCTCGTCATCCTCTCGGGCCGGTCGGGCGTGGGCAAGAGCGCCGCGGCGCGGGCGCTGGCGGCGCGGACGGGGGCCTTCTGGCTGCGGATCGACAGCATCGAGGACGCGCTGCGGAGCTGTTCGCTGAAGCTGACCCGGATCGAGGACGCGGGCTATGCCGCGGCGATGGCGGCGGCGCGCGACAACCTCTCCCTCGGGCGCATCGTCATCGCCGACATGGTCAACCCGTGGGAGCTGACCCGCGACGCCTGGCGCGGCGTCGCCGCCGAGGCCGGGGCGCGGGCGCTGGACGTGGAGATCCTCTGCTCGGATGAGGCCGAGCATCGCCGCCGGGTCGAGACCCGCCGCGCGGCGACAGGCGGGGGCCCGGACTGGCACGCCGTGCTGGCGCGGGACTATCGCCCCCATGCCCGCCCCGTGCTGCGGATCGACGCCGCCGCGCTGACGCCGCACCAGGCCGCCGCGCGGATCGCGGCGGCCCTTACGCCCCCATCTTCTTCCACGCCTTGAACTTCCAACGGTTCGGCAGCGCGTTCAGCGCCCGCAGGAACCAGGCGAAGCGGCGGGGGAACACGATCTCGAAGCCCGGGCGCTCCAGCCCCGCGACGATCCGGTCCGCGGCCTCCCCGGGCTGCATCAGGAACGGCATCTCGAAGTCGTTGACCTTCGTCGCCTCGGTCTCCACGAAGCCGGGGTTCACGACCGAGATCCGCACCCCGAGCTCCACCAGGTCCAGCGCCAGCGATTCCGCCATCGCGATCAGCCCCGCCTTGGTGGCCGAGTAGGCGCAGGCCTCGGGCAGCCCGCCATAGCCCGCCACCGAGGCGGTCAGCGCGACGTGCCCCTTGCCGCGCGCGATCATCGCCTTGAGCACGGGGTCGAGCCCGTTGGCAACGCCGCCGAGGTTCACGTCGAACATCAGCCGCGCTACCGCCGCGTCGAACTCCTGCGCCTTCATCGGCTTGTAGACCCCGGCGTTGAGCAGCACGAGCGCCAGCGGGGCCTCGGCCTCGATCTGCTCCACGATCTCGGCCATCCGGGCGCGGTCGGTCACGTCGCCCGGGCGGGGGATGATCCTGCCGGGACGCTCGGCGGCGAGCGCCTCCAGCGCCTCGGGGTCGCGGGCGGTGACATGGACGGTCCAGCCGCGATCCACCAGCCGCAGGGTCACGGCCCGGCCGATCCCGGCCGAGCCGCCGGTGATCCAGGCGTGGCCGTCCGCGGGGCGGGCGATCTGGTCGAACACGGACATGAAACCTCCTTGGTTCGGCGCCGCGATGGGGCGGCGCGCGCTGCGGTCGGCCCCACGAGGTGGGGCGATGGCGCGCGAATTCGAGACGGGCGGGCAGGGTGGGGGGCGTGCGGGCCGCGGCGCGCCCCCCACCCCCCCCGCGTCGGGGCGTCAGGTTTCGCCCAGCCGCGGCAGCTCTCCCGCCAGGACGCGCGGCGCGATGGCGGCCTGCTCGCCGCCCGCCTCGAAGGCGCTGCCGACCCACTCGTCCCCGGCGTAGTACAGCTCCAGCTCCAGCTCGCCGGTCACCAGCCAGCGCTCGGCGGCGATCGGCCCGCGCGGGCCGTCCACCTGGACCGCGCCGGTGGTGGCGCAGGCGACCTTCAGCGGGACGCCCGTCTGGGTGCTGATCCAGGTGCGCCGCCGGGTGAAGTCCTTGGACCAGTAGCTGGTGGGGACGCAGAACCGGTCGAGCGTCCCCTCGAACCCGCTGCCGTCGACCCGCAACCGCTCGCCCTCGGCCCGCGCGCGCACGAAGCCCGCCTCGCCGTCATCGTCGCTGGAGGCGTCGAGCGCGACCAGCCGCCCGCCCTGCCACAGCTCGGTCGAGGACAGGGTGTAGCGATAGGCGGCGATGCCGAGGAAGCGCACGGCGATGTCGATCTCGGTCCGCGCCTCGATCCCCTCCGGGGTCCGGCGCACGGACAGCCGCTGGGCGCCGACCTCGTCGCTGCCGCGCAGGATCGCGAAGCGGCGGTCGGACGCGGCGAGGGCGGCGGGCGGCGTCAGCGCGACGCAGCAGGTCCCCGCCAGGAAGGCGCGACGGTCGAGGATCATGGGATCGGCTCCGGCAACGGTCTGTCTGCGGGGAATACGCAGGGCCGGGCCGGGCGGATCATCGGGTCTCGCAAAACCGTGAAGGCGGCGTCAATCACACGTAAGACGTGCGGCCCGCCCGCGTCATTCCGCCAGGAGGTTGAGCGCGCGCGAGAACGGGCCGGTGAAGCGCAGCTTGCCGGTGTTGACCACGAAGCAGATGCACTGCCCCTCGTCCAGGATCCGCGGGCGGTGGTCGACCTCGGGGGTCGCCAGCGCGACGTCGCCGCGCCGGTAGACCTGGCCTCGTTCCTCGAGCGCGCCGGACAGGACCAGCGTCGCCTCCACCCCTTCATGGGTGTGCGAGAAGATCGGCGCCCCGGGGCGGGCGCGCAGCATCGACACTTCCTCTCCCTCGAACCCGTCGAACACGGCCTCCGAGAGGCCGGGCAGGCGGAACGACCAGGGCGCCGTGGTCTCGTCCACCCCCAGCGCCTCGCGCAGGCAGGCGGGCATGACGCTGTCGGCCGCCGCGCGGCGGCCCGGCGGGGGCAGGATGTCGTCGGGGGCCGCGGCGGCGGGAAGCTGCGCCGCGCCGTCGAGCATGGCCAGCGCCGCGTCCAGCGACGGCGGGGCGACGGTGAGCGGCGCCGCGTCTTCGAGCAGCGCGCCGCACACGCTTTCATAGGCCGCGACGCGGGCGCGTGCGGCGGGCGAGAAGGTCAGCTGGGCGGCCGCGAGCAGCGCCATGCCCGGGGGCAGGGCGCCGGAGGCGTATCCGGCCAGGATCTCGTCGTGCAGAACCGCGTGGTTCATGCGCGTCTCGTCGCTCCTCTCTCTTCTCCGGCGGCGCGCCGGGGCGCGCGCCGGATCCCGCCGGGGCGGGGCTTCGCGGGGCCGGGACGGGGCGCGGATGCGCCCGGATCCCCGGCGCCGGACGCGCTGCGCGCCCGGCGCCCCCATCCGCCTCCGCTTCGGGATGCGGCGGGGGGCAAGCTGCGCCTCGCTCCGACTTCTCGGCTGTGATACGCCGCGCGGACCTTCCCGGATCACCCGCGGGGAGTCGCTTTTCGACTTTTCGTGCGAAAAGCGATCCTGCGGGCGGGCCGCGCCAGTCCCATGGATTTCGTCATGCCACAGCCGCCTTTCTTCTTCTACGGGTCTTTGCAAGCGCCGGAACTGCTTTCCATTGTGGCCGGACGTCCCGCCGAGACGCTGGAGCTGACCCCCGCCACCCTGGACGGCTTCGCCGCGGTGCACGTGCTGGACGAGGCGTTCCCCTGCCTGGTGGAGCGCGAGGGCGCCGCCGCGCAGGGCGCGATCATGGCCGCGCGCGACGAGGCCGAGGCCGCCCGGCTGGTGTTCTTCGAGGACGAGGAGGAGTTCGAGCTGCGCCCCGTCGCCGTGCGCACCGCCGATGGCGCGGTGGAGGCGCAGGCCTTCTTCCCGCGCGCCAGGCTCGCCCCCGGCCCGGACTGGTCCTACGAGGACTGGCGCAACACCGACCGGCCGCTGATGCTTGAATGCGCGGCCGAGATCATGGCGCTCTACGAGCAGGGCGTGGACTGGTCCGACCTGTCGATGTGGCCCGGCATCAAGAACCGCGCCCGCGCCCGGGTGCGCGCGGGGCGCGAGAACGCCGCCCGCGCCGAGGGCGCGCCCCCCGTCGGCGCCGAAGCGGTGATGGAGAACCCGCCCAGGCGGGCGGTGACCGAGACGCTCACCCGCCCCTATGCCTCCTATTTCGGGATCGAGGCGATGGAGGTGCGGCACGAGACCTTCGGGGGCGGGTTGTCCGCCCCCCTGACGCGCGCCGCCTTCGTCTCCGGCGACGCCGTCACCGTGCTGCCCTACGACCCGGCGCGCGACGAGGTGCTGCTGATCGCCCAGTGGCGCGCCGGGCCGCACGCGCGCGGCGACGCCCATCCCTGGCCCCTGGAAGTGATCGCCGGGCGGCTCGACGCGGACGAATCCGCCGAGGCCGCGGCGCGGCGCGAGGCGCTGGAGGAGGCGGGGCTGGAGCTGGACGCGGTGGAGCCCGTCGGCGGCTACTACCCCTCGCCCGGCGTGATGGCCGAGCATATCACCTCCTACATCGCCGTCGCCGACCTGTCGGAGGCCGGGGGCGTGCACGGGCTCGAGGAAGAGGGCGAGGACATCGCCGCGATCCGCCTCGGCTTCGACGAGGCGATGGCGCTGCTGGACCGGGGCGCGGTGAACTCGGCCACTGCGATGATCTCGCTGCTGCAGCTGGCGCGTCGGCGCGAGGCGCTGCGGGAGGCGGCGGGCTGAGGCCCCTCTCCGCCCTGCGCGCCTGGCCCCCGGGGCGTCCGCCTGGTGAACGTGCGTCCTCGGGCGGCGGCCTGCTTGGTTCAACGCCGGAGAAATGGTCTTTGCGCCGCCGCACCGGCGGGAAAAACGCCCGCGACTCCCGCCGCGCGCGAAGCAGCGTCCCGCATCCGGCGGGGCCGCGATTGCCTCCGGGGCGCGGGGCGCCTATGACTCCATGCGACGGGGCCGCCGCGGCCCCCTCGCGCCAGGAAGGAGACCCGGGATGGCCGTGTACAAGGACCTCGCCGACGCGGTCGGCAAAACGCCGCTCATCAAGCTGCGCAAGGCGTCCGAGCTGACGGGCTGCGAGATCCTGGGCAAGGCGGAGTTCATGAACCCCGGCCAGTCCGTGAAGGACCGCGCCGCGCTGTGGATCATCCGCGACGCCGAGGCGAAGGGCCTGCTGCGGCCCGGCGGCACCATCGTCGAGGGCACCGCGGGCAATACCGGCATCGGCCTGGCGCTGGTGGGCGCGTCGCTCGGCTACAAGACCGTGATCGTGATCCCCGAGACCCAGAGCCAGGAGAAGAAGGACATGCTTCGCCTGGCCGGGGCGGAGCTGGTGGAGGTCCCCGCGGCCCCCTACCGCAACCCCAACAACTACGTGCGCTACTCGGGCCGCCTCGCGGCCGAGCTGGCGAAGACCGAACCGAACGGCGCCATCTGGGCGAACCAGTTCGACAACACCGCCAACCGCCAGGCCCATATCGACGCCACCGCGCCCGAGATCTGGGAGCAGACGAACGGCAAGGTCGACGGCTTCATCTGCGCCGTCGGCTCGGGCGGCACGCTGGCGGGCGTGGCCGCGGGGCTGCGCGCGAAGAACCCGAACATCGCCATCGGCCTCGCCGATCCGATGGGCGCCGCGCTCTACTCCTACTACACCACCGGGGAATTCGCCTCCGAGGGCGGCTCGATCACCGAGGGCATCGGCCAGGGCCGCATCACCGCCAACCTCGAGGGGCTGACCGTCGATCACCCGTTCCAGATCCCGGACGAGGAGGCGCTGCCGATCGTCTTCGACCTGCTGCAGGAAGAGGGGCTCTGCCTCGGCGGGTCCTCGGGCGTGAACGTGGCGGGCGCGATCCGGCTGGCGAAGGAACTTGGCCCGGGCAAGACCATCGTCACGGTGCTGTGCGATTACGGCAACCGCTACGCCTCCAAGCTCTTCAACCCCGCCTTCCTGCGCGAAAAGGGCCTGCCGACGCCCGACTGGCTGGAAGAGGCGGCGAAGCGCGCGGACATCCCGAAGGTGTTCGAGGAGGCCTGAGCGGCCCGCGCCCGGGGCGCGATGAATTGAGAAACGGGGGCGCGGCCTGCGAAGGCCGCGCCCCTTTTGCGTGCAGGGGCTGCGGCGGGCGCCCGCAGCACGGGTTTCCGGCGCGATCCGGGGTTTGACCCGGGCGCGAAACGCTTCATCCTTGGCACGGACACTTTGTTTGCAGGAACGAGCGACACAATGAGAATTCTTCGCGCATCGTCGACGGCGGCCCTGGCCCTCGTCGCGGCGCTGGGCGTCTGCGCCCCGTCCCTTATCGCCCCGTCGACCGGGGCCCTGGCCCAGACGGCCGAGACCGCGGCCCCGGCCCCCGCCGCGCCGGTGCGCGGCATCGCCACCGGGCAGGGCGGCGTCTCGGAGCTGCCCGCCGCCGCGCCGCTGGAGGCCATCGGCGCCGCGGTCGAGGAAGCCGCCCAGGCCGCCGCCGCCGAGGCCGCGTCGCCGACCGAGATCGTCGCGCCCGACGCCGACGCCGCCGCGGAAACCGACGCCGGGGCCGCTGCGTCCGACGCCGCCGCCACGCCCGCCGACGCCGCCCCGGCCGACGCGGCGACCGCCGAGGCCCCCTCGGGCGGCCAGGCCGGCACCCAGGAGGCCCGCGCCGCCGCCGCCGAGGAAGCCGCCGCCGAGGCTGAGGCCGCCGCGCAGGCCGCCGCCCCCACCGGTCCGCCAACCGAGGCCGAGCTGGCCGAGGTGCTCAGCATCGCCGCCGCCTCCAACCCGGCCCTGTCCGAGGAGCGCACCGCCGAGGTCCGCGCCCGGATCAAGGAGTGGGAGGCGAGCGCCGCCCGCGCCGCCGACGCGGTGAACGAGGGCCGCGCCTCGACCCCCGCCATGGAGCTTCTGCGCGAGCGGCTGACCGAGGACCGCGCCGCCGCGACCGAGCTCGCCCGCCAGGCCCGCGTCGCGGGCGACCCGCTGCGCGCCCAGCTCGAGGCCCTCGGCCCGGCGCCCGAAAACGGCGAGGAGCCGCGGGAGACCGCCGCCGAGCGCCAGACGCTCGAGACGCTGATCGCGCAGCTTGATTCGCGCGCGCGGCAGGGCGACCTCGCCGCCGCCCGCGCCGACGCCCTGATCAGCCAGATCGACGGGCTGATCCGAGACCGCTTCGCCGAACAGCTCGCCACCCGCGGGCCGACCCCGTTCAACCCCGCCGCCTGGACCGGCGCGCTCGAGGGGCCGCTCGACTTCGCGCACCACGTCGCGGGCGAGCTGACCGAGGCGCTGAACGATCCCGTCCGGCAGAAGGAGCGCGAGGCGCGCGTGCCGCTGTTCATCGCCGCGGTGCTGCTGGCGCTGGGCATCGGCGTCTTCGCCCGCCGCCGCGTGGTCGCGGCGCTGGAGCGCGCGGCCCCCGAGGATGCGGGCCGCGGCCGTCTCGTGGCCGTCGGCGCGCTGATCGCCGTCACCCGGCTGATCGCCCCCGCCGCGGCGCTGGCGCTGTGCTACTTCGGCCTGATCTATGGCGATTTCCTCGGCCGCCGGGGGATCGAGCTTCTGAACTACACCGCCATGGGCCTCGGCGTGCTGATCGCCGGGCACGCCATCGGGCGGGCCTATTACTCGCCCTCCGCCCCGCGCTTCCGTCACTCGGTGCTCGGCGACGCCGAGGCGAGCCGCGGCGCGATCTGCGCGCTGGGCCTCGGGACCGCCTATGCCGCCGACCAGATCCTGGTCGGCGCGGGCGAGGCCTTCGGCTACAGCCAGGAGGTGCTCGCGGTCCTGAACCTGTGCGTGCTGCTGTTCGGCGCGGTGTTCATGTGGGGCCTCGCGGGCCTCGTGGCGCCCAAGGGCGACGCGGCCAAGGCCGAGGCGGACAAGCCCGGCGAGGACGACATCGCCGCCTACCAGCGCCCGGCGGACGAGGACGAGGCCCCCGCGCTGGGCCGGCGCCTGCTGAAGCTCGGGTCCTTCTTCATGCGCGCCGTGGCGCTGGGGTCGGTCGCGGCCTCGCTGGCCGGGTACTTCGCCGCCTCGCGCTACGCCTTCTTCCCGACGGTGATGACCGTGGGGCTGCTGGCGGCGGGCGTGCTTCTGTTCACCATGATCCGCGACGGCGTCGAGGGCTATCTCTCGGACGGCGACGAGGGCGAGGCGGGCGGGGCCGAGGGCGCCCCCGCGGCGGGCGGCCTGCGGCTGATCCCGATCTTCGCGGGCTTCGTCATCATCCTCGCGCTGCTGCCGGAGCTGGCGCTGATCTGGGGCGCGCGGCCCGCGGATCTCGGGGAAGCCTGGGGGGTGATCTCGGGCGGGATCCAGATGGGCGAGTCCCGGATCGCGCCGGTGGACTTCCTGACCTTCGCGCTGGTGTTCCTGGCGGTCTACACGATCATGCGGCTGCTGCAGTCGGTGCTGCGCCGCTCGGTGCTGCCGAACACGCGGCTCGATTCCGGCGCGCGCAACGCGATCGCCAGCTTCGCGGGCTACGCCGGCTTCGCCATCGCCGCGCTCTCGGCGATCTCGGCCGCGGGGCTTGACCTCAGCTCGCTCGCCATCGTCGCCGGCGCCCTGTCGGTCGGCATCGGTTTCGGCCTGCAGAACGTGGTCAACAACTTCGTCTCGGGGATCATCCTGCTGGTCGAACGGCCCATCAAGGTCGGCGACTGGATCGTGGTGAACGGCACCCACGGCACGGTGAAGAAGATCTCGGTCCGCGCGACCGAGATCGAGACCTTCGACCGCGCCGCCTACATCGTGCCGAACGGCGACCTGATCTCCTCTCCGGTCATGAACATGACCCATGGCAACAATGTCGGCCGCCTGATGGTGCCCGTCGGCGTCGCCTATGGCGCGGACGTGGAGAAGGTGCGCGACATCCTCGAGGAGGTGTCGACCACGCATTCGGCGGTGCTGCGCTACCCGGCCCCTCAGATCCTGTTCCTGGAGTTCGGCGCCGACAGCCTGAACTTCGAGATCCGCTGCATCCTGCGCGACATCGGCCAGGTCCTGGCGGTGAAGTCGCACATGCATTTCGAGATCGAGCGCCGTTTCCGCGAGGCGGGGATCGAGATTCCCTTCGCGCAGCGCGACCTGCACGTGCGCAACCCCGAGGCGCTCGGCTCGGCCATCGGCAAGGGCGTGGTCGACGCGATGGAGACCGCGTTCTCGGCCGGCGCCGCGCCGGTCTCGGGCGGCGGGACGCAGGGCGGCGGCGGCGCGCCGCTGAGCCCGGCCCGCCCCGCCGCCCCGAAGCCGCCCGAGACCGATCCGCGCCCGGTCGGGGAGCGCGGCCCGGACCAGGACGGCGACGCCGACGGCGACGGCGAAGCGGGAGAGGCGCGATGACCGGGGAGACGACCGCGATGGCGACGCAGCCCCTGTTCCGCGAGGACGCCTACCTGAAGGAGGCCGCGGCGGTGGTGACCGCGCTGACGCCCGAGGGGGGGATCGTGCTCGACCGCTCGATCTTCTACCCGGCGGGCGGCGGCCAGCCCGGCGACCGCGGGCGGCTCGACTGGGAGGGCGGCGGCTGCGACGTCGCCACCACCGTGAAGGGCGGCGAGGTGGACGGCAACGTGCTGGTCCCGGCCGAGGGCTCGGCCCTGCCCGAGGTGGGGACGGCGGTGCGCCAGTCGCTGGACTGGGCGTTCCGCTGGGGCTGCATGAGGATCCACACCGGCCTGCACCTTCTGTCGGTGGCGATCCCGCTGCCCGTGACGGGCGGCCAGATCGGCCCGGAGAAGGGGCGGCTCGACTTCGACATGCCGGACGCCCCGGACAAGGAGGCGGTGCAGGCGGCGCTCGATGCGCTGGTCGCCGGGGACCACGTGGTGAGCGAGGAGTGGATCACGGACGAGGAGCTCGACGCCAATCCGGGGCTGGTGAAGACCATGTCGGTGCAGCCGCCGCGCGGCTCGGGGCGGATCCGGCTGGTGCGGATCGGGTCGGGGGACGCGACGGTGGACCTCCAGCCCTGCGGCGGCACCCATGTGCGCCGGACCGGGGAGATCGGCGCGCTGCGGGTCGGCAAGGTCGAGAAGAAGGGCAAGCAGAACCGGCGGGTGGCGATTCACCTCGGCTGAGGTCGGCGCCCGCCCGGGGCCCCTTCGGGGGCCCCGCGCCCTGCGCCTTCGCGCGCCGCTCCGGGCGTGGCGCGAGGTGGTCCGTGACGGGGAAACGAAAAAGGCCGACCCCGCGGGGTCGGCCTTTTCTTCTGCGGCTCTCGTCTCCCCCTCCGGGGGCGGCGGATCCATTCCTGGGAGGGGAATGGTGGGCGCGGCTGGGATTGAACCAGCGACCCCTTCGATGTCAACGAAGTGCTCTCCCACTGAGCTACGCGCCCGCCGGTGCAGCGGTGGATATAGGGGGCGGCGACCGGCGTCAAGCGCCCTTGCGCAGGTTTTTTCGCGCCGCCCCGAAGTTTTTTCCGCCGCCCGCGAACCCGCTTCCGGCACGGGTTTCCAGGGGCGTCCGAACGGCGTCAGAGACCGCCCAGGAACGCCTCGGTCAGCGCCGTGTTGGGGCGCGAAAACCCCTCGATCACGTCGAAATGGTTGCGCCCCGGCGCCTCGGCGAAGGCGGTGAGGGCGCCGAGCCCGCGCCACGCATTGGCCAGCAGCGCCGACTGGCGGCGGAACTCCGGCAGCTCGTCGCCGCCGACCCAGGCCAGCAGGCGGGTGTTCGGGGCGGGGCGCAGCAGCGCGGGCGATTCCGCGGCGGCCTCTGCCTCGGACAGGCGCAGCTCGGGGCCCACCCCCGCGGCCAGCAGCGGGCGCAGGTCATGCACCCCCGAGACGGTCACGCAGCGCGCGATCCGCTCGGCCACCCCCGGCGGGTGGCGCTGGTCGGCGCAGACCATGCGGGCGGCGAGGTGCCCGCCCGCGGAATGGCCCGCCAGCGCGATGCAGCCCTCGGGGACCGTGACCGCGGCGGCGGCGACGAAGCGGGCGGCGGCGCGGGTGATGGCGCTGACCGGCGTTCCGGGCGCGAGGGGATAGGAGGGCAGGGCGGCGGCCCAGCCGCGCGCCACGGCCCCGGCGGCGAGATGCGAGAACAGCGTGCGGTCGAACCGCATCCACCAGCCGCCATGGATGAACAGCGCCAGCCCCCGCGGCGCGCCCTCGGGCAGGAACAAATCGAACTTCTCGCGCGCGCCGTCGCCGTAGGGGCGGTCGAGCCGCGCGCGCCCGGCGGCGGCCATCTCGGCGCGGAAGGCGGGGGCGTCGCGCTCCCACTCCGCCAGGATGCCGTCGAATTCGGGCACCGCGCCGCGGTTGTCATAGGCCGCGTCCCAGTCGCCGACGCCCAGAAGGCGCCCGTCGAAGGACCCGGCCCCCGGAACGCAGGCCGCCGCCGACCCGGTTCGGGGCGCGGCGGCGGCGTGGATATGCGTTACGTTGGTCATCTCTCGCCGGTCTCCCGCGTGGCTGCGCCGGGTCCTGCGGACCGGGGGCGGCGTGCAGGATCCGGCTGTCGGAACCGGGCGCGTCCGGCGCGCCCGGTCCTCCGACTGTATCCCGGGTCGAAACCCGGAACCTTGCGCCAGATCAGATGTTGTCTTCGATCCACGATTTCAGCGCCGACTTCGGACGGGCGCCCGACAGGTTGGCGCTGACCTGGCCGTCCTTGAACAGCAGCAGCGTGGGGATGCCGCGGATGCCGTAGCGGGCGGCGGCGTTGGGGTTGTCGTCGACGTTGAGCTTGACGATCTTCACCTTGCCCGAGAGCTCTTCCGAGATTTCCTCGAGCGACGGGCCGATCTGTTTGCAGGGGCCGCACCACTCGGCCCAGAAATCCACGACGACGGGGGCGTCGGCGGAGATCACGTTTTCTTCGAAGCTGGAATCGGTGACGGGGGACGTGGCCATCTCGGCTCTCCTGTTCAGGGTGTCGGGGCCGCCGCGCGGGCCCCTGGGGGCGGGCGCGGCGGCTTGTTCCATGGGCGCCGCCTTGCAGCGGCCGGGCCGGTGCAGCCCGTTCGGGGCAAAAGTATGGACGGCAGGTATTGGGGTCAAGGTCGCCGGAAAGCGGCGCCCATTGTTGCAGGCCGCGACGGACAGGGTTTCGCGAAGCCGCGGCGGCGGCGAACGCATGGCCGCCGCCGCCGCCCCTGCACGGGCCTTCAGGCGCCCCTTTCCGCCCTGAGCCGGTCCAGCGCCGCCGCCAGCGCGGCGGAATCGGCGCGGTCGAGCCGCGGGGCTTCGGTCCACAGCACGTGCGCCTCGAGCGCCCGGCCCGGCAGCAGTTCCTCCAGCGCCAGCCCATAGGCGGCGAGCTGGCGCAGGTAGGGCTCGGGCATCGGCGCATCTTCCGCGGGCGGCCGCCCGGTCTTCCAGTCGAGCAGCAGGATCCGGTCCGCCGTCACCGCCAGCCGGTCGATCCGCCCGACCAGCCGCCCCAGCCCCGGAAGCTGCGCCGACAGCCCCGCCTCGGCCAGCGAGTCCGGCCCGAGGAAAGGCGCCAGTTCGGGCAGGGCGAGGGCGCGCAGGGCTTCCCCGGCGCAGCCGCTCCGCAGGTCCTCGGGCACGCCCTGCCCGTCGCTGCGTAGGATCGCCGCGGCGCGGGCCGGGCGGTCCTCGGGCGGGGTCTCGGCCAGCCGCTCGACCAGCGTGTGCACCAGCAGGCCGCGGGCCAGGGCCACTTGCCGCTCATGCCCGCCCGGGCCATGCGCGTCGTCCCCGCCGAGCGCCGAGGCGGCGAGGCGCGGGGCCGGCTCGGGCGGCTGCTCGGGGCGCGCCCGGTCGGCGGCGATCTGCGCCGCGGGCAGGGGCGGGGCGAGCGCATCGGGGCGCGGCGCGGGCGCCGCATCGGCCACCGAGACCGGCGCCCAGCCGGGGGCGTAGCGCAGCACCGCGCCCGGCGCGGCCTCCTGCGACAGGGCCTGCGGAGGGGCCTCCTGCTCGGCCCCGAGCCGCTCCATCGCCGCGCGGGCCATGCCCCACCAGCTGTCGTCCAGCGCCTTGCCGTCCTTCCCGGGATCGCCGCCGCCGGCGATCAGCAGCCGGTTCTCGGCCCGGGTCAGCGCGACATAGAGGAGCCGGTCCCGCTCCTGCCGGTCGCGGTCCTCCAGCGCCTCCAGCGCCGCCTGCATCGCCGAGGGGCGGCGGTCCTTCTTCACGCTCCAGGCCGCGACGCGCCCGCCGCCGGGGGCCTCGAGGCCGATCACGTCCGGGGCGGCGCGGGCCTTGCGCGGGCCGGTGTCGGGCAGGATCACGAAGGGCGCCTCGAGGCCCTTGGCCCCGTGCACCGTCATCACCCGCACCTCGTCGGCGCCGCCGCCCTGCTCGCGCTTGACCTCCAGATCGTCCGAGGCGGTCAGCCAGGCGAGGAACCCCGCGAGGGTCGGCGTCTCGGCCCGCTCATAGGCCAGCGCCTGGGTCAGCAGCTCGTCGATGGCCTCCTCGCTCTCGACCCCGAGGCGGGCGAGCAGCGCCGCCCGGCCGCCATGGTCCACCAGCGCGCGGGACAGGATCTCGTGCGGGCGCTGGTAATCGGCCGAGGCGATGGCCTCCTCGATCATCGCCAGCGCGTCCGGCGCCGCTTCGGGCGTCCCGCGCAGGGCGTCGAACAGGCGGGCGGGGCGGGCATGGGCCAGCGCGAACAGGCCGTCCTCGGTCAGCCCGCCGAGGGGCGAGCGCAGCAGGGCGGCGAGCGACAGGTCGTCGCCCGGGTCCTGCGCCACCTTCAGCAGCGCCAGCAGGTCCTTGGTCGCCAGCTCGTTGGCGAGGACCATGCGGTCGGCGCCGGCCACGTCCACGCCGCGGCCCTTCAGCCCGCGGATCAGCCCCGGCGCCAGCCCGGCGCGCGAGCGCACGAGGATCATCACGTCGCGCGGCCGCATCGCCCGCCAGCCGCCGTTCTTGCGGTCGGGGATCGGCGCGCCTTCCTGGAGAAGGGCCGCGACATGCTCGGACACCGCCTCGGCCAGCCGCGCCTTCGGGGCGCGCGGGGCGGGGGCGTCCACGGGGTCGTCCCAGGGCGGCTCCTCGGCCTCGGGCTCCTTCTCGAGGAACGGCCAGAGCTCCACCAGCCCCGGGGCTGCGTGGTGGAAGGCGATGTGGTTTGGGTCCCGCCCCTCGGCGGACAGCCCGTCGGCGCGGCCGCGGAACACCTCGTCGGTCAGGGTCAGGATCGCGGGGGCGGAGCGGAAGGAATGCGCCAGCTCGCCCTTGTGCAGCGGGCGCGGGGCGCTTTCGAGCCGCGCGGCGAAGCGGGCGCGGCGGGCGCCGAATTCCTCGGGCGCGGCGCCCTGGAAGGAATAGATCGACTGCTTCTCATCCCCCACCACGAAGAGGGTGCGCGGCTGGGCGCCGTCCCGCGCGCCCTCGCCCGCCGTCAGCTCATCGGCGATGGCGGTGATGACGTCCCATTGCTCGGGCGCCGTGTCCTGCGCCTCGTCGATCAGGATGTGATCCACCCCGCCGTCGAGCTTGAACAGCGCCCAGGCGGCGGCCTCGGAGGTCGAGAGCAGCGCCCGCGCCCGGCCCACCAGGTCGGCGAAATCGAGCGCGGCGCGGGCCTCCTTCTCGGTCTCGTAGGCCGCAAGGAAGGCCGAGGCATAGGCCGAGAGGTCGCGCGCCTTGGCCAGGGTTTCGATGGCCCGCACCCGTTCATTCGCCGCCGCGGCGCTTTCGGCGGCGTCGAGATACATGTCGACGAGGACCGCATCCTCCTCGGCCTGCTTCTTGCCCAGCAGCCAGGCGGGGCCGTAGGGCTCCGCCCCGTCGGCCTTCAGCAGCGCCTTCGCCGCCGCCGCCACCGCGTCGCGGGGGCGCATCTCGTTGAACGCCGTCACCGCCTCGTGCAGCAGGGGGATCTTGTCGCGCGCGCGCTTGCCCAGGGCGGCGAAGCGTTCGGCCAGGTTCGCCATCCCGTCCGGGTCCAGCGCCGCGGCGGCCTCGTCCCAGAGCTGGTCCTCGGGCGCGTCGGGCAGATCGAACAGCGCCGCCGCATCGCCCGCCCCCTCGAACAGCGCCCGGTCCGACAGGATCGCGCCGTCGAGCTTGTCGAGCGTGTATTCCCCCGTCCGCCGCGCCGCCGCGTCGAAGGCGCCGTCCTCGCCCGCCTCGGCCGCCGCGGCCATCCGCTCGCGGATCGTGGCGCGCACCTGGGCGGCGGCGCGGTCGTCCAGCACCTCGAAGCGCGGGCTGATCCCGGCCTCGAGCGGGAAGCGCCGCAGCAGCTTTTCGCAGAAGGCGTGGATGGTCTGGATCTTCAGCCCCCCCGGCGTCTCCAGCGCCGAGGCGAACAGGCGCCGCGCCGCGTCCAGCACCGGGGCCGAGAGGTCGAGCGCGGTCTCCGAGCGCGACTGCAATTCCTTCGCCAGCTTCGCGTCATCCATCATCGCCCACTGGCCGAGCAGGGCGAACAGCCGCTCCTGCATCTCGGCGGCGGCGGCGCGGGTATAGGTCAGGCACAGGATCTTCTCGGGGCGGGCGCCCGCGAGCAGCAGCCGCGCCACCCGGTCGGTCAGCACCCGGGTCTTGCCCGAGCCCGCGTTGGCCGAGACCCAGGCCGAACCGACAGGGTCGGCGGCCTGCGCCTGCGCGCGGCTGGCGTCGGACATCTGCGGCATGGCGGCGGCCCCTTCGGGAGTCGTGTCGGTCATTCCTCGCCCTCCTGCCCGTCGGACCATTCCCCGAGGCGGGAGAGGTGGTCGTAATCGGACGCATAGCCCAGCCGCTTGGGCCGCAGCCGGGCGGGGTAGGGGGCGGCGCCCGAGTCGTAATGGGCGACCAGGGTCTTCAGCCGGTCCCATTCGCTCTCGAGCTGTTCGGGGTCCGAGGCCGCGCGGACCGCGGCGCCGCCCTTCTCGGGGTCGCCGGTCAGGCCCAGGTACACCGCCTCGGCGACCTCGCCCGGCCCCGCGGCCTTGAAGCCCCCCGCCCGCGCGATGGAAGCCGACAGCGTGAGCTGCTTGGCGAAGGCGGTCTGTTCGCTGGGCGAGGGGGGCTTGCCGGACTTGTAGTCATAAAGCCCCAGCCGCCCGTCGGCGCGCAGGTCGATCCGGTCGGCCCGCGCGGTCAGGGTGAAGGGGCCGTGCGGCGCGTGCAGGCGCCGCGCGCCGCGGGTCTCGGCGATGATCCGCGGGACGCCGTCGCGGCGGCGGCCGGCTTCCTCGGCGGCGAACCAGTCGGCGGTGCGCGCGAGGCGCATGGACCAGATCCGGGCGAGGGCGGCGTTGGGCGCGGTCTCGGGCAGAATGTCGTCGGCGGCGGACAGGAGGGCGGCGCGCAGGGCGGGGGCGTCGTCCCCGATCCCCGCGGCCAGCGCCGCGAACCGCTCCATCACCTTGTGCAGCGCGTCGCCCATGTCCCGCGCGTCCGGCGCGCGGCCGATCGGCTCCAGCGCCCGCAGGTTCAGCACGTAGCGCGCATAGACGGCGTAGGGATCGCGGATCAGCGTCTCGATGGCGGTCACCGGAAGCTCCCGCGGGCGGGCCTCGGCGGCGGGGGCCGGGGCGGGGCGGGGCTCGGCCGGGACCGGCGCGGCCCAGTCCAGCGCCCGCGCCCGGGCCAGCGCCGCATCGCCGCGGGCGCGCATGGCCTTCAGGGCGTCTTCGTCGACGCCGAGCAGCAGGTTCTCCAGCCGGATCAGCCAGCGCGAGGCGACGGCGGGCGAGCCCTCGGTCTTGCGCGCCCGGGTCATCACCGCGCGCGGGGCGTTGACGGCCAGCAGGAAGTCATGCGCGGCCAGCCCGATCCGCGTCTCGCGCTTGGGCAGGCCCAGCGCGTCGCGCGCGTCGCGGGTCAGCCAGGGATCGGCCTCGGGCGGGGCGGGCCAGACGCCCTCGTTCAGCCCGCCGAGGATGGCGAGGTCGGGGCGCACGGCGCGGGCCTCGAGCGTGCCGAGGATCATGATCCGGTCATGCGCCCGCTGCGCCTCGGCCCGCGCATTGCGCTCGGCGGCGAGGCCGGACCAGAGCGCGGCATAGGCGGCCATGGGGCGGCTGGGGGCGCCCGCGGTCTCGTCATGGGCGGGGGCGGCGGCGGCAAGCGCCTCCATGAAGGCGCGCGCGTCGGCGCCCGCCGCCTTGCGCCAGATCGGAAGGAGGTCCGCGTCTTCCTCGGCGGGGCGGTCCTCGGGGGCGTCGCCCTTCTCCAGCAGCGCGGGACCGTCGCCGAGCGGCCCGTCCGCGGCGGTTCCGGGCAGGGCGCCGGAGAGGGTCTCGGCCGCGCCCATGTGCAGGGCTGCGGCGGCGCCGAGGCCGGGGGGCGGGGCCGACAGGGGCGCCAGCGCCCCGCGCACGGCGTCCAGCCAGGTGCAGGCGGCGACGTGCTGGGCGCGGATGGCGGCGATGCGGTCGGCCTTGGCCTCCTCGGTCCAGCCGCGGCGGGCGGCGAGCTTCTCGGCCTTGCGCTCGGCCTCCGCCTCCATCGCGGGGGCGAGGCGGTCCCAGTCGACCTCGGCCCCGCCGCCGCGCAGGGCGGCGCGTTCCAGCAGGCGCAGCGCGCGCAGGTGGCCCGGCCGCCGGTCCCCGTCCCCGCCGACCAGCGGGTGGCGCAGGATGGCGAAGAGGCGCGGGGCCGTCATCGGCCGGCCCATGCCGTCGGCGATCAGCCCCAGCAGCAGACCCGGCGGGGTCAGCGTCAGCGGCATCCCCGCGCTGTCATCGGGCAGCACGCCCCAGCGGCGCAGCTCGGCCGTCACCCGGCGCGCAAGGTTGCGGTCGGGGGTGATGAGGGCGGCGGTCTTGTCCCCGCGCGCCGCCTCGGCCAGCAGCAGGGCGACGGTGGCGGCCTCCTCGCGCTCGTTGGCGGCTTCGACCAGCGCGAGGTCTTCTGTGGCGGGGATCGCCTCGGGGCGCAGGACCGGCGCCGCCTCGCGCCAGCGGTCGGTGACCGGGGCGGGGCGCATGGCCTCGGACACCAGGCGCAGGCGGGCGGCGCAGGGGGCGGCGGCGCCCTCCACCCAGGGGCGCACCGCGCCCGGGGCGACGCCGATGCGGGCCAGAAGGGCGTGGAGCGCGGCCTGCGGGTGCTCGGGCGGGCGCGTCGCGGGATCGGCCAGCGCGGCGGCGACGTCCGCGGGGCAGTCGGGGTCGAAGCCCGGCAGCACCACGGCCCCCATCGGCGCATGGGCGATGGCCGAGAGCGCGGCGGCGGTGGCGGGGGTGGAGCCGGTGGAGCCCGCCCCGACCAGCAGCCCCGCCGGGGGCATGGCCTGCAGCGCCGCGTGCAGCGCCTCGGCCCCCGCAAGGCGGCGGGCCTGCGGGTCCATCGCGCCTTCATCCTCAAGCCAGGCGGGCCAGTGGGCGGTCAGCACCTCGAGGAACCGGCGCGTCTGCGCCCAGTGGGCGGCGTGGTCGCCCATCTCGAGCGCGGCGAGGTCCTCGGCGCTGCGGGCCGAGCCCTGCAGGTCGTCCAGCAGCCGCGCGAGCGAGGTCGCCAGCGCGGGCGCGGCGGAGAGGGGGCCGAAATCCGGCGCGGCCTCGAGCAGCGCCTCGACCAGCCGGAGGAGCGCGAGGCGGCGGCGCAGCGGGTCGGCGCCGGGGGGCAGGTCGGGCGGGCAGGCGGTCTCGCCGATATTGGCGATCAGCTCGAACCGCGGCAGCCAGGTGGCGGAGGCGCGCGCCTCGAACGCCGCCTCGATGGCGCGGGCGGTGCGGCGGGCGTTGGCCACCACCGTGGCGCGGGGCAGGGCGAGGGGGCCGAGCGCCTCGGCCCGCGCGGCCAGCCCCTCGGCGAAGGCGGCGGGGAAATCCGCGCCGGGGGGGAGGTAGAAGACGGAGGGGCCTGCGCCGAACGGGTCGTCGAGAGGATCGCTCATGCCTCGTCCTCCCGGACCAGCCGGTCTGCTTCCTGCAGCCCCTCGGGCGTGCCGACATCCACCCAGCCGCCCGCGTGGACGCAGGCGAAGAGGCGCCCGCGGCCCAGCGCCCGGTCCCAGATGGCGTTGGCCGAGAAGCGTTCTTCCTCAAATTCCGCGATCAGGGCGGGAGAGAGGATCTGCGCGCCGGTATAGACGTAAGGGGCCTCTGGCCGGTCCCCGCGCCGCTCGGGGCGCATGTCGGCGGTCAGGAAGAAGTCGCCTGCGCGGGTGTAGGCGCGGGCGTTCTCCTTCGCCACCATCAGCAGCAGCGCGTCCATGCGGGTCTCGTCCCACGCTTCGGCCAGCACCGGCAGCGGCGCGGGCCCGGTCCAGAGCGCGTCGGAATTCATCACATAGACCGGCGCATCCCCCAGCAGCGGCAGCGCGCGGACAAGGCCGCCGCCGGTCTCCAAGAGCGCGTCGGTCTCGTCCGAGATGGTGACGGCGGGGGCCTTGCGCCCCGAAAGATGCGCGCGGATCTGCTCGGCGAAGTAATGCACGTTGACCACCGCCCGCGCGGCGCCGCCCTCGGCCGCCCGGTCGAGCGCGTGGTCGAGGAGCGGCCGCCCCGCCACCGGCAGCATCGGCTTGGGGCGGTCCGCCGTCAGCTCCCGCATCCGGGTCCCGAGGCCGGCGGCGAGGATCATCGCGGTGGAGGGCGCGTTCATGCCGGGACCCCGGTTCCGGCCCTGGCCTTGAGGGCTTCGCGCGCCTCGGCGTCCGGGGGCGGCAGGTGACGCATGACGAAGGCCCTCAGATCGGCCAGCGCGGGGTGCGAGAGGTCGCGGCCGAGGTGCCCCCAGACCCGCGGGATCAGGTCCACGTATTTCGGCTTGCCGTCGCGCAGGCAGAGGCGGGCGAAGATGCCGACGATCTTCAGGTTGCGCTGGGCGGCGAGCAGGGCGCATTGCGTGCCGAACGCCTCGCGCGCCGCCGCATCCATGCCGCGCGCGGCGCAGTACCGGTCGGTCATGGCGTCTCGCAGCGCCGCCGACGTGTCCCGCCGCGCGTCTTCGAGCAGGGACACGAGGTCATAGGCCGGGCGCCCCACCAGCATGTCCTGGTGGTCGATCAACCCGACGCGGGCATGGCCGGTGCGTTCGGGCAGCCAGATCAGGTTCTCGGCATGGTAGTCGCGCAGCACCAGCTGGTCCTCGCCCTCCGCCGCCGGGGCGAAGGCGGCGCGGCAGAGGGCCTCGTATTCCGCGGCCAGGTCGGTGGACAAGGCGGGCAGCCGCCAGTCCACCGCCAGCCGCGCCTCGCGCAGCAGAACGGACATGTCATAGGGGGCGAATGTCGCGCGGTCCTCGGGCGTCGGCGCACCGCTTTCATGCAGGTGGGCGAGCGCGTCGACGGCGGCCGCGTAGAGCGGCGTCTCGGCGGCGGGATCCGCCGCGCACACCCGGGCGAAAAGCGCGTCGCCGAGGTCCTCGACCAGCAGGAACCCCGCGCCCTCGTCCGCCGCCAGCACTTCGGGCGCGTTCAGCAAGCGGGCGCGCAGCGCGGCGGTGGAGGCGATATAGGGCCGCACGTCCTCGCCCGCGCCCGGATCGGCGTCCATCAGCACCGCGCGCCGGGCCCCGTCCGACAGGCGCAGATACTTGCGGGCCGAGGCGTCGCCCGCCAGCGGCGCGGCCTGTTCGGGCGCCCAGCCATGGGCCTCCAGCAGCGCGTCGCGGGCGGCGAGACGGTCGGCAGGGGAAAGGGTCATCTTGCGTCCTTCAATGGCGTCGGCGGCGGTCATGCGAGGGGCCCCGCGGCGGCCATCGCGGCCAGCGCCGCGTCCCAGCCGCCGCCATGGGCGCGGACCTCCAGCAGGCGGCCCTCGGCGCCGCCGGGGGCCCAGTCCAGCGACAGCTCCAGCCGCCGCGCCGGGGTGCAGGCGCCGAGCCGGTCGGGCCATTCCACGAAGCAGATCGCGTCCTCGAACGCGTCCTCGAGGCCCAGCTCGATCACCCCGTCCTCGCCGCCCAGCCGGTGCAGGTCGGCATGCCAGGTCTCGCCCCGCGGCGGGTCATAGACCTGCACCAGGGTGAAGGAGGGGGAGGGGATGTCCTCGTCCCCCCGCCCGTCCTCGTCCAGCAGCGCGCGGATGGCGGCGCGGGCGAGGGCGGATTTCCCGGCCCCGAGATCGCCCGAGAGCAGCACGGCGTCCCCCGGCGCCAGGGTGGCGGCGAGGGCGGCGC
This sequence comes from Rhodovulum sp. DZ06, assembly GCF_050586345.1. Classification (NCBI taxonomy): domain Bacteria; kingdom Pseudomonadati; phylum Pseudomonadota; class Alphaproteobacteria; order Rhodobacterales; family Paracoccaceae; genus Rhodovulum; species Rhodovulum sp. DZ06. The sequence goes on along the minus strand of NZ_JBOCEF010000009.1, from coordinate 87,744 downwards.
CGAGCCGGTCGGTCGCCTCGGCGTCGGGCAGGAGCAGGCGCAGGGTCGGCGGGGTCGGCGCGGGGGGCGGGGAGGAGGCGGTCATGGGGGCGGCGTTCGGTCCGTGGCGGGCGGCGGGAGATGCGCGCGCGGGCGCCCCATGGTGGTAGCGGCTCCGGGCCCGCGGCGGAAGGGGGCGGAGACGCGATGCGGTGCGGGTCGGCGGAGGAGGGGCGGCGCCGCCGTGCGTCCCGGGGGGCAGGGCCTGCGCGGGAAGGAGGCGCCGGGGCGCGGCCCTGCAAGGGGGCGGCGGATTGCGCCCGGGCGGCGGCGCAGGTGAAGGGCGCGGGCCGGGCCGCCCGTCCGCCGGATCCGACGGGGAGGGGGCGCCGGTGCGGCCTGCCCGCCTCGCGCCGCGTCCGCCCCGGGCCCGCCCCGGGGGGACGGCCCGCGCCTCAGTCCTCGGCGCCCTCCGCGGCCTCGGCGCCGCGGGCGGCGGGGGCGCGCAGCGGCAACGCGCAGATCACCTCGACCCGCCGCCCCTCGGGGCCGACGATCTCCTCCTGCCGCATCCGGCCGCCATGCAGCTCGGCCAGGCGGCGGGCGAGGGCGTGGGCCAGCCCGCGCCGCGACCGCTCCGCCGGCTCGGGGGTCGAACTCCAGAGCTCCACCGCCGCCGTGCCGTCCATCGCCTCGCCCGCGCGCACGCCGCCCAGCACCACCCCGCCGCGCGGGGTCCGGTGCAGCGCGTCGGCCACGAGGTTGGTCAGGATCTGGCGCAGCCGCGCCTCGTCCCCCGGCATCCGGTCGACGCCCGGCGCGATGTCGAGCGCCAGCGCCACGCCGCGCTCGGCCGCCGTCTCCTCCATCCGCTCGCGCACGAAATCGAGCGCGGCGACCAGGTCCACGTCCCCGTCATGCAGCGCCAGCGCGCCGGTCTGGGCGTTGGCGAGGTCGGACATCCCCTCGATCGCGTCGTGCAGCTCCTGCGCGCGGTTCAGGATGGCGGCCGCGCGCTCGCCCGCCTGGCCGGGCAGGGCGGCGTCGCGCAGGGCCTGGGCATGACCGCCGATGGCGTTGAGCGGCGTGCGGATGCGGCGCGAGGTCTGCTCGACCAGCGCGGTGCGCATCTCGTCCGCCGCCTCAAGGGCCTTGTTGCGTTCCTCGAGCGCGGCGGCGGCCTGCTCGGCGCCGGTGACGTCCGAGAAGGCGGTCAGGATGGCGCCGTCGGGCAGGGTGGCGATGCGGGCGCGCAGCACCCGCCCGTCGACCAGGTGGACCCGCTCGGACCAGGCGGTGCGGCGCGCGCCCTCGGCGGCGAAGGCGGCGAGGCGGGTCCAGATGTCGCCCTCCGGTTCGGTGCGCGGCACGATCACCGGCTCGTCCCGCCGGGGGGCGTCGGAGGCGGGGGCCGGGGCGGGGCCGGCGGTCTGCGGCTGGGTCCGGGGGCGCCCCGGCGGCGCGCGGCGCGCGGCGGCGCCCGCAGGCGGCGGGGGCGCGGCCTCGGCGGTCAGCGGGCGGCAGCGCCGGATCACCGCGCCCAGGGTCGCGGGCGCGCCCTGGCCGCCGGGCAGGAAGCCCCAGATCCGGGCGAAGGCGGGGTTGGCGAACTGCGCGCCGCCATCGGGCCCGAAGGCGGCCACCCCCTCTTCCAGCCGGTCGATCACGGCGCGGCGGATCTCCATCTCGGTGGCGAAGCGGCGCTCGAGCTGGGCGGTCTCGGACACGTCCTCGAACAGGAAGGCGAGCGAGCCCTGCGGGTGCGGGCGGGCCAGCACGCGGATGGTGACGTCGCCGGGCAGGTGCCACAGCTCGGCGTAATCCGCCGCGTCGGGGCTGTTGAAAAGCTCGGTCAGCTCGGCCCGCCAGGCGGTGAAATCGGCGCGGTCCGGCATCATCCGGTTCTCGCGCAGGCGCATCAGCACGTCGTCGAGCCGCGGGCGCCCGGCCAGCCAGGCGGGGTCGAGGCGCATCAGCTCGGCGAAGGCGGGGTTGAACAGCCCGAGGCGGCGCGAGTGGTCGAAGATCGCGAGGCCGATGCGCAGGTGGGCGAAGGTCTCGGTCAGCGTCTCGACGAAGCGGCGCAGGGCGCTTTCGGCGATGACGGTCGATCCGGCGTCGATGGCGAAGCCGATGCGCCCGCCATCGGCGGCGGCGATGCGCGACACCTCGTGCCAGCGGCGCTGTCCGCCCCCGGCCTGGAACAGCGCGACGCGGCCCTCGGGGCGCGGCTCGGACAGCGACAGCACGTGCGGCGCGCCGTCGTCATGGGCCGGGGGCGCGGCCTCCTCGGCCGCCACGGGCATCCCGAGGCGCGAGAGCGCGGCCCCGTAGGTCAGCGGCCGGGGCGGCCCGTCCTCGGGGCTGTCGGTGAAGGCGCGGTAGCTGGCATTGGCCCAGATCAACGTGCCCGCGGCGTCGCGCCGCCAGATCATCACCGGGGCGTTGTCCAGCGCCTCGAGCGCGGCGTCGAGCGCGCGGGACCGGGTGCGGGAATCCTCGGCCTCCTCCTGCAGCGACAGCAGCGCCGGGTCGGCGGGGATCAGCGACACCCAGGCCTCGCCCCCCTCGGGGCCGCCATGGGCGGACCAGAACGACCCGTCCGCCCCGCGCAGGAACAGCGAGAACGGGTCCCCGCCCCGCTCCAGCGCCGTCAGCGCGTCTTCGAGCGCGGCGCTGTCGGCGGGGAAGGCGCGGGCGAAGGCGGCGGCGGGGCAGGCCGGGTCGCGGGGCAGGTCATAGGCGGCCAGCGCGTCGGCGGCGGCGTCGGATGCGGGCGCCAGCGCGGGGCCCGGCGTCATCCGGAACAGGGCCGCCGCGCCGGGGCCGGCCGGTTGGGGCGCGCGCCCGGTTCCCCCGGCGTCGCCCGGGGCGCGGTCCGCGGCGGCGGCGCCGGGGCGCAGCGCCCCGCGCAGCAGGCGCAGGGCGGCGAGCGCGAGGGCGGCCCCGGCCGCGGCGGCCATCGCCATGGCCGGCGAGACCCCCGAGGGGGCGAGCGCGAGCGAGGCGATGAGCTGCGGGGCGTCCGACATGCTGTCTCCTCGGTTGAAGGACGGCGCCTCGGCCCGGGCTGGGTCGAGGCCTATCAACCTTGACGATAGCTTAATTAGCCGGTCCGAAAGTCGTCAATGGAGAGTGAACGCCGCGTCGCTAAATAATGAAGCGCATATTATGAAACGTCATTTTCATCCGCGCGCGCCGGGGGCGCCCCGGCGGCGCGCCCGGCGCGAAGGCTCAGATGTTGCTCAGCGAGAAGCGTTCGTTCTCCCGCAGGTTGTCCCGCTTGAGGTCCGAGGGCGGGGCCAGCGCGTCGCGGGGCCAGATCGCCTCGACCACCGCGCCGGTGGGGCGGGCGAACTCCCCCGCCTCGGGGGCGGCGGCGACGGCGCGGCCGGGGCCCGAGCCGTTGGCGAAGCTGACCCGGGCGCCGGTCCGCTCCAGCAGGGTCTTGGCGATGAACAGGCCGAGGCCCATCCCCTCGTAGCCCTTGCGCCCCTCGGGCTTCTGCGCGGGCGCGGCGGTCTTGCCGTCGCGGCGGCGCACGTAGGGATCGCCGAGCCGCCCGAGGATGTCGGCGCGATAGCCCGGCCCGTCATCGCCGACGGCGATCCGCAGCGCGCTGTCGGTCCAGCTGACATCGACCCAGACGGTGGTGGCGGCGAAGTCGACGGCGTTCTGCACCATGTTGCGCATCCCGTGGATCACCTCGGGCTGACGGACCACCACGGGCTGCTGGTCGCCGACCTCGGCCGCCGGGCGGCCCGCAAGGCGGATCACGATGCGCTTGCCGCGGTCCATGTGCGGCTCGGCGGCCTCTTCCACCAGCGCGGCCACGGGGGCGGTCTTGACGTGGCTGTCATCCTTCCCGCCGCGCGACAGCTCGCGCAGGATGTCCCGGCACCGCTCGGCCTGGGAGACGATCAGCTCCAGGTCCTCGCGCAGCTCGGGGCGGTCGGCGAGGTCATGGGTCAGCTCCTTGCTCACCAGCTTGATGGTGGCCAGCGGCGTGCCGAGCTCATGCGCCGCCGCCGCCGCCAGCCCGCCGATGGCGGTCAGCCGCTGCTCGCGGTTCAGCGCGTCCTGGGTGGCCGAGAGGGCCTGGGACATGGAGAAGATCTCGGCCGTCACCCGGCGCGCGTAACCGGCGAGGAACACGATCCCGATCAGCAGCGCCGCCCAGGTGCCCATGGTGATGAGCGGGGGCGGGGACACGACTTCGCCGTCGGCGAAGGTCAGGGGCACGTAGAAGAAGGCGAGCAGGGTGAATTCGACCATCGCGAAGACGCCGAGCAGCAGGGTGGAGCGCAGGGTGAGGGCGGTGGCCGAGATGATGACCGGCGCCAGCGCCAGCACCGCGAAGGGGTTGGTCAGCCCGCCGGTGAGGAACAGCAGCACCCCCAGCTGCGCGAGGTCGAACAGCAGCGTCAGCATGGTGTCGTTTTCCGACAGCCGCTTGTTCTCGGGGTGCACCGCATGGGCGACGACGTTGACGCAGACCGAGGTGGCGATGGCGCCGAAGCACAGGCCCACGGGCAGGTCGAGCCGCAGGATGTAATGGGCGGCGAGCACGGTCAGGGCCTGACCCCAGGCCGCGAGCCAGCGCAGGGTGACGAGGGTGCGCAGGCGCACCCAGTCGCCGCGGGCGGCGCCCATCAGCAGGGCGGAGGAGGTGTTCATGGGCGCGGCTCGCGTCGTGGCCTCGGGATGATGGCGTCATGGGTAGCACCCGGGCCGTTTGCGGGGAAGCGGGCCGGGGCGCGCAGGGGCGCGCAGGGGGGGGGCGGTCTGGGACGCGGCCCGGGCGCGAAGGCGGCGGAGATCGCGCCGGGGGGCGGCTGCGTTCGGGGGCGCAGGGCCCCGCTCTCGCGGCCGCGCCGCGCAGGCGGGCGGGACGCTGCGCGGCGGGCGGCGGGCCCGCGCGGCGGCGCGGCGGGGCGCAGGTCGGCGCCCGCAGGCCGTCCGCCCGCCGGGGCCGCGTGCCCGGGTTCTCCGCCCTGGCCGTCCGCGCGGGCCGTCCGCCTTGGCCGTCCGCCTTGGCCGCGCGCCGGGGCCGCGCGCCGGGGCCGTCCGACCTGGCCGCGCGCCGGGGCCGCGCGCCGGGGCCGTCCGACCTGGCCGTCCGCCTGGGGTCATCCGCCTGGGGCCATCCGCCCATCCCGCCCCGCTCACGCCCCCGCGATCCCGCCGCGGCGCGGCGTCGCCCCCCGCTCGCCTTTCGCGGCCCCGGGGCGTATCTCCTCCCCCGCGCAGCCTGTCCCTTGCAAGGAGGCCCCCATGGCCCGCACCGCCGCCATCATCGCCCTCGCCGCCGTCTCCGCCGGGCTCGGCGCCGCGGGCTGGTTCGCCCTCGCCCCCTCCGATGGCGAAGACCGCTTCGCCGAGTGCCGCGAGGTGAAGCTCGCCGCGGCCTCCGCCATCGGCGGGCCCTTCACGCTGACCTCCGAGACCGGCGCGCGGATGACCTCGGCCGAGCTGTTCGACCGCCCGACGCTCCTCTATTTCGGCTACACCTATTGCCCCGACGTCTGCCCGGTCGACACCGCGCGCAACGCCGAGGCGGTGGAGATCCTGGAGGAGCGCGGGGTGGAGCTGCGCCCCGCCTTCATCACCATCGACCCGCAGCGCGACGATGCGAAGATGGTCGGCGACTTCACCGCCAACCTGCACCCGAAGATGATCGGCCTGACGGGGACCGAGGAGGAGATCGCCAAGGTCGCGAAGGACTGGCGCGTCTACCGCGCGAAGGCGGGCGACGACCCCGAGGATTACCTGATGGACCACTCCACCTTCACCTATCTCGTCGCCCCGGGCGGGGACCTGCTGGAGGTGTTCCGGCGCGAACACTCGGCCGAGCAGATCGCCGACCGCGCCGCCTGCTTCATCGACAAGCTCTGAGTCCCCCCGCGGGGCGCCCCGGCGTCCCGTGCGAAACCCTTGAGCGCGCAGGGTTTCCACCGCGAAGCCCGGCCCGGCGGCCCCCGATGCGCTCTTTGCTTTTGACTCGAACGCGATAGGCTTTATTGTCGCGCGCACCGAACGGCCCAGGGGGAGACGAACAGATGAGCGAAGCCGCGCTTCGGGATATCGGCGAGGACAAGTCGCTGCTGGTCCTTGACGACGATGAACCGTTCCGCAGGCGCCTCGCCCGCGCCATGGAACGGCGCGGCTTCGAGGTCGAGGCGGCCGAGAGCGTGGCCGAGGGTCTCGCCATCGTGCGCCGCAAGCCGCCCTTCTACGCGGTGGTCGACCTGCGGCTCGAGGACGGCAACGGGCTCGACGTCGTGGAAGCGCTGCGCGAGGCCCGGCCCGAGAGCCGCATCGTGGTGCTGACCGGCTACGGCGCCATCGCCACCGCGGTGGCCGCGGTGAAGATCGGCGCGACCGATTACCTGTCGAAGCCCGCCGATGCGGACGACGTGGAAGCGGCGCTGCTGGCCAATGGCGACCAGAAGCCGCCGCCCCCGGAGAACCCGATGTCCGCCGACCGCGTGCGGTGGGAGCATATCCAGCGGGTGTTCGAGCTGTGCGACCGCAACGTCTCCGAGACCGCGCGCCGGCTGAACATGCACCGCCGGACCCTGCAGCGGATCCTGGCGAAGCGCTCGCCCCGCTGAGACGCCTCCGCGTGGCCCCGCGCCCCGCATCAGACGACATTTCGCGCGCGCCGGTCGACCGAACGGCGCGCGCTTGGCTTGCGGACGCCGCCGAATCGTGGCTGGCCGGGCGCATCACCAATGACGAACTCTACGTCGCGGACGTGCCGCGCAGCGCCGATCCCGCCGTCGCGGCCGTGCGCGGCGCGCTCTGGCTGACCTGGGACGATATGCGCGAACACCGCTGCAACTGCGATCCCGACACGCGCGCGGACATCGCCCGCTGGATCCTGTTCCTGCGCTCGGACCGGCCCTATGCGTGGCCGAGGGACCGGGTTCCGGGCGCGGACCCCGCCGGGCGGATCAGCCGCTTCGCCCGACTGCGCCGGGCGCTGTTTCTCGAGGACTGGCCGCTGACCGCCGACGAGGCCGCGGCGATCCTCGGGGGCCGGGATTACGCCGCCTGGCCCTTCACCAGCGCCGCCGAGGCGCGAAGGGCCGCCGAAGGGGCCGCCGAAACCGCTTCCCAGCAGCCGGATTCCGGCGCATGACTGGGCTTTGACCCTGCCCATGCCCGCCATGCCGCTCGACAACATCCTCGCCCTCGTGCTCGCCACCATCGCCCTCGCGGTGCTGCCGGGGCCGAACGTGGCGCTGACCGTGTCGCGCGCGGTGCGGTTCGGCTTCGTGGCGGGGCTGGCGACGGTGCTGGGGGTGATGGGCGGCGTCGCGGTGCAGATCGCCGCCGCGGCCTGGGGGCTGGCGGCGCTGGTCTCGGTCTATTCCGGGGCGCTGGTGGCGGTGAAATGGGCCGGGGCGGCCTGGCTGCTGTTCCTCGGCATCCGGGCCCTGCGCGCGGGGATCCGCGCGGCGAAGGCGCCGGAGGCCGCCCCGGCGCGCCCGGTCCCCTTCCTGCGCGCCGCCGCGGGGGCGATGGCGCTGGCGCTGGCCAACCCCAAGACGCTGCTTTTCGCGGCGGCCTTCCTGCCCCAGTTCGTCTCCTCGCCCGAGGCGGCGGCGACCGAGCTGCCGGTGCTGGCGGCCATCCATATCGCGGTGCTGGCCTCGGTCGATGTCGGCTGGGCCGCGCTGGGAAGCTTCGGCGGCGCGCGGCTGCGGCTCTCGGGAGCGACGGCCTGGGTGGACCGGATCTCGGGCGGGGCGATGATCCTCGCCGCCTTCGGCCTGGCCGCCGGCCGCGCGACGCGCTGAGCGCCCGGCCCCGCAAGGAACTGCGCCGCCGGTCGGGGCCCCGGCCGGCGGCGTTGCGTTTCTCCCGGGTACTTCTGTGCAGGCGCGGACGTGCAGGCGCGGCTGTGGAGGAGCTTCCGTCCGGGCGCGGCCGTGCAGGCGCGGCGTCACCCCTTGCGGCGCAGCAGCCCCAGCGCGCCGAGGCCCAGCAGCATCAGCGGCGCGGCGGCGGGCAGGGGCACGTCGGCGGCGGCCGACGCCTCGCGCACCAGCACGACGCCGACATTCCCGGCCCAGCCGACCGGTTCGTAATCGCGGTCATAGACGAAGGAGGTCGGGCCGCAATCGCCCTGCGAGACGCAGAAATAGGAATGCGCCCCGTCGATCCCCGCCGGGTCCGCGAAGGCCCCGAGGGCGTAGTAATTCGTACCCGGCGTCGGGGTGGTGTTGCCCAGCGCGTCGATGAAGGCGGCGGCCTGAACGGAGGTCGGGAAGATCTCCTGCACCGCGCCGGGGCTCTGGGCATAGGCGAAGCCGAAGGCGTCCATCAGCTCGGCCACCTGCGCCGCGTCGGCCAGCGTGAAGCCGGCCCCGCCATGGGCGGCGAGCGACGCCGCCACCCCGATCCCCTGCGTCAGGGTCAGGTCGAGGAACTCCATCGCCGTGCCGCCGATCTCCACGACCGTGAGGTCGCCGGGCGACAGGTAGGCCGCCTCGCCCAGCAGCGTCGCGGCGGGGGCGAGGCCGGGGAACAGCAGGCAGGCGGCGGCGAAGGCGGCGGTGCGGGCGGGTCGAATGAACATGGGGCGCTCCCGTCGGGCTGAAATGCGTTGCACGAATGCGTTGCACGAATCTGCAACCCGATCCTGCCATGGGTGTCCAAAACCTGACGTGAACCCCCGGTCCTGCACCCTGCGCCGCCCCCGCGCGGGCGGGCATGAAAACGCCGCCGGTCGGGGCCCGACCGGCGGCGTTCCGTTTCTCGGGCGCCCAGGCGCGGCGGATCACGCCTTGCGGCGCATCAGCCCCATCGCGCCGAGGCCGAGCAGCAGCAGCGGCGCCGCGGCGGGCAGGGGCACGTCGCTCGCCGTGCCGCCGGTCTCGCCCGCGGTCTCGGAGCCGAAGGTGATGTTGTCGAAGGCGATCTGGTCGACGGTGCCGCCGAAATCCACCGATTTCGCGACGCCGGTGAAGCTGACGCCCACGGAGACGAACGGGCTGAAGCTGCCGTTCGGGTCGCCGCCATCCGAGGCGGTGACCGGCAGGGTCAGCGTGGTCAGCACGTTGCCGGTGGCGCCGAGGTCGTCATAGACCACGACCGAGCCGGGATTGTTGACCGCCGAGTAGTAGAACGAGAACCCGGTGTCGAAGCCCGCGGCCACGTCCATCACCGCGGTGCCGGTCAGAAAGAACAGCACCGTGTCCGGCGTCGGCTCGCCGCCGAAATTGCCGGTTCCGCCCGCGTCGGAATCGATGATCGCGAGGGCGTTGGAGGAGAAGGACACGCCGAAATCGTCGCCGCCGGTGGAGCCGTCGCCGCCGGTCCCGCCATTGTAGAACTCGCCGACCGACTCGTTGTTGGCGAGCCCCTCGAAGTCGAGGGTGAAGATCGCGGCCTGGGCCGCGGACGCACTGAAGACCAGGCCGGCGGCGAGCGCGCCGGCTTTGAGGAAGATGCTCATGGAGTCCCCCGGAGGAATAGGTTCAGATTAAAATTACGCGGGCCGGACGCGCGAGGGCGCCCGGCGTCCATTCGGAAGTTCACGCGGCTTTAAGGTATGCACGAATCCGCCGGTTTTTCAAACTTTACGACACCGTTGAATCGTGGCGGACCCCCTTATCCCCGCCGCCGCCGCCATTGACACCCGCCCCCCGCGCGCGTATCTCCCCCTCCAATTCCCGGAGAGTCCCCGACCCTCCGGTCTTCGCCATGGCGAAGATCGCCCCCGGTCAGCGCGTCGCGCCCGCCGGGGCCGCAGTGCTTTGACCCGCGCGCCCGCGCCGCCCGACAGCAAAGGAGGGCCGACATGTTCGAGAGCCTTTCCGACCGCCTCTCCGGCGTCTTTGAAAAGCTGACCAAGGCCGGCGCCCTCTCCGAGGACGACGTCAAATCCGCCCTGCGCGAGGTCCGCGTGGCGCTGCTCGAGGCCGACGTCTCGCTCCCGGTGGCGCGCGATTTCGTCAAGCGCGTGCAGGACAAGGCCACCGGCCAGGCCGTGACCCGCTCGGTCACCCCCGGCCAGCAGGTGGTCAAGATCGTCCATGACGAGCTGGTCGCGACCCTCGCGGGCGACGGCTCGGAGATCGGCAAGCTGCGCGTCGACAGCCCGCCCGCGCCGATCCTGATGGCGGGCCTTCAGGGCTCGGGCAAGACGACGACGACCGCCAAGCTGGCCAAGCGGCTGAAGGAAAAGGACCGCAAGAAGGTCCTGATGGCCTCGCTCGACGTGCGCCGCCCGGCGGCGATGGAGCAGCTCGCGGTGCTCGGCCGCCAGATCGGCGTCGACACGCTGCCGATCATCCCCGGCCAGGACCCGGTGGCCATCGCCAAGCGCGCCAAGCAGCAGGCGACGCTGGGCGGCTACGACGTCTACATGCTCGACACCGCCGGCCGCCTTCACATCGATGAAGAGCTGATGGCCGAGGTCGAGGCCGTCCGCGACGTGGCCAACCCGCACGAGATCCTTCTCGTGGTCGACGGCCTGACCGGCCAGGACGCGGTGAACGTCGCCAAGGAATTCGACAGCCGCCTCGCCGTCACCGGCGTGGTGCTGACCCGCATGGACGGCGACGGCCGCGGCGGCGCGGCCCTGTCGATGCGCGCGGTCACCGGCAAGCCGATCAAGTTCGTGGGTCTCGGCGAGAAGATGGACGCGCTGGAGGAATTCCACGCGGACCGGATCGCGGGCCGGATCCTCGGGATGGGCGACATCGTCGCGCTCGTGGAAAAGGCGCAGGAGACGATCGAGGCCGAAGAGGCCGAGCGCATGATGAAGCGGTTCCGCAAGGGCCGTTTCGACATGAACGACCTGCAGTCCCAGCTTGAGCAGATGCTGAAGATGGGCGGCATGGGCGGGCTGATGTCCATGATGCCGGGCATGGGCAAGATGGCCCGGCAGATGGAAGAAGCCGGGATGGACGACAAGGTGATCAAGCGCCAGATCGCGATCATCCAGTCCATGACGAAGGAAGAGCGCAAGAACCCCGACCTGATGAAGGCCAGCCGCAAGAAGCGCGTCGCCGCGGGCTGCGGCATGGACGTGGCCGACGTCAACAAGCTTCTGAAGATGCACCGCCAGATGGCGGACATGATGAAGAAGATGGGCAAGATGGGGACCAAGGGCCTGATGCGCGGCGGCCTGGGCGCCCTGTTCGGCAAAGGTGGAATGGGCGGCGGCGGCATGCCGGGCGGGATGCCCCCGGGCATGGACGCGGCGGCGATGCAGGAGGCGGCCAAGGCCGCCAAGGCCGCTGGCGCCGGCAAGGGCGGCCTGCCCGGCGGGCTTCCCGGTGGATTGGGCGGCATGCCCGGCGGCGGGCTTCCGGGCCTCGGCGGGGGGCTGCCCGGCGGCCTCTCCGGCCTTGGCAAGAAGAAGTGAGCGCGCCCGTGACCGACAAGGCCGTGACCGACAACAGCGCGACCGAGACGCCCGTGACCGACGAGCAGCGCGCCCGCGAGATCCTCGCCGAGCTGCGCGACGACATCGACAATCTCGACGCCGTGCTGGTCTACACCCTGGCGCAGCGTTTCAAGGCCACCCAGGCGGTGGGCAAGCTGAAGGCCGCCCACGACCTGCCGCCCTCGGACCCGGCGCGCGAGGAGCGCCAGATCGCCCGCCTGCACCGGCTGTGCGAGGACAGCGGCCTCGACCCCGAATTCGCGAAGAAATTCCTGAACTTCATCATCCAGGAAGTCATTCGCCACCACGAACGCCTGCAGGCCTGACGGCCGCGCAGACCAGCCCCCGGCCCCCGGGGGCGACCCGAAGACCGAACGTACATCCGCCGGGGATCCGCTCCGCGTACCGGCACAAGAAAAAAGCCAAGGCAAAGGAACCAGATCCATGGCCATCAAGATTCGTCTCGCCCGCGGCGGCTCCAAGAAGCGCCCCTTCTACCGCATCGTCGCCGCCGACAGCCGCAAGCCGCGCGACGGCCGCTTCATCGAGAAGCTGGGCACCTACAATCCGCTCCTGCCCAAGGATTCCGAAGAGCGCGTGCAGCTCGACTTCGACAAGGTCCAGGCCTGGCTTGAGAAGGGCGCCCAGCCCACCGACCGCGTCGCGCGCTTCCTGGAAGCCGCCGGCAAGCTCGAGAAGAAAGAGCGCGCCAACCTGAAGAAGGGCGAGCCGGGCGACGCCGCCAAGCAGCGCGCCCAGGAGAAGGCCGACAAGGCCGCCGCCGCCGCCGAGGCCGCCGCGGCCGGCGACGAGGCTGCGTCCGAGGAAGCCGCCGCCGAGTGATCGGCGCGGGTGCGTGCGGCCCCCTCGGGGGACCCGCGCGACGTCGGGGCCCGGCGCGCCCATCGTGGCGGCGCGCCGCCCCGGCGACCCTTTTCCGCCCCTTCGGGGGCGGCGCAGGCTCTTCCCCGATCCGGGGAGGGGCCTTTGCTTTTCACAGGGGGCGGGCAGGCGGAGGCCGACCGCCCCGGCGCCCTGACGAGGTGACCCCATGAGCGAGCAGGACGAGGGCCGGATCTGCGTCGGCGCCATCGCGGGCGCGTTCGGCGTGCGCGGCGAAGTGCGGCTGAAATCCTTCTGCGCCGACCCGCGGGACATCGCCGCCTACTCCCCCCTGACGGATGAGGGCGGGACCCGCAGCTTCGAGGTCACGCTGACCCGACCGATGAAGGGCGGCTTCGGCGCCCGCCTCTCGGGCGTGCCGACGCGCGAGGACGCCGAGGCGCTGAAGGGCGTGCGTCTGTACGCGCGCCGCGACCAGCTGCCCAGCCTGCCGGATGACGAGTTCTACCACGCCGATCTCGTGGGCCTCTCGGTGCTCGACGCCGGCGGCGCGCCGCTCGGCAAGGTGCTGGCGGTGCATGATTTCGGCGCCGGAGACCTGCTCGAGGTCCGCGCCCCCGGCCGCAGCCAGACGGTGATGCTGCCCTTCACGAAAGAGGCGGTCCCGACCGTCGACCTCGCCGCCGGGCGGATCATCGCCGACCCGCCCGCGGGCCTGTTCGATGACGGCAAGGACGAGGACGGCGACGCCGCCGAGGGGGACGAGGCGTGAGCGGGTCCGGGGACGACGACGCGCACGAAGGCAAGCCGGGGCAAGACAAGCCGGGCCAAGACAAGCCGGGGCAGGGCGCCCCTGCCGCCGGGCCCGCCCCGAAGGGCGAGCGGATGCGCTTCGGCGTCTACGAGGGCGACGCGACCCTCGAAGGCGTCGAGGAAACCCCCGGCGCCCCGGGCCAGGGCCTCCAGCGCGCCTCGGATGATGGCGAACACCTGCGCCGCAAGACCCCGACGCGCGCCCTCGGGATGAAGCGCGTGGTGGTCTCGGCCACGCCCCGCGCCCTCGACGAGGCGCCGCGGGCCGCGGGCTTCACAGCCCGCGTGCTGACCATCTTCCCCGACATGTTCCCCGGCCCCCTCGGCGGCTCGCTGACCGGGACGGCGATGAAGAACGGGCTGTGGTCGCTCGAGCCCATCGACATCCGCGGCTTCGCCCGGGACAGGCACCGCTCGGTCGACGGCCCGCCCGCGGGCGGCGGCCCGGGTCTGGTGATGAAGCCCGAGGTGCTCGACCGCGCGCTGCGCTTCGCCGGGCGCGGGACGCCGCAGGACCGGGCGAAATGGCCGGTCCTCTACCTCTCGCCCCGCGGCAAGCGCTTCGACCAGGCCATGGCCCGCCGCCTTGCCGGGGCCGAGGGGCTGACGCTTCTGTGCGGCCGGTTCGAGGGCGTGGACGAGCGCGTGCTCGAGGCGCACGCGGTCGAGGAGGTCTCCCTGGGGGATTTCGTGCTTACGGGCGGAGAAATCGCCGCTATGGCCTTGCTGGATGCGACCGTGCGCCTTATACCGCGCGTGCTCGGCAACCCCGAGTCGCTTGAGGACGAGTCGCATTCGTCCGGCCTTCTCGAGCATCCGCAATACACCAAGCCCGCGGTCTGGGACGGGCGCGCGATACCGGAGGTGCTTCTCTCCGGCCATCACGCCCGCATCGCCGAATGGCGGCGAAGCCAGGCCGAGGGTTTGACCAAGGAACGACGTCCCGATCTCTGGCGGGCGCATGTCGCGAAACAGGGCGGCATCGCGGACCCGGTCGAAGCCGCAGAGCCCTCGGACGCGCAGATCACCGCCGGACAAGGCGGGAACAAGGACGACTGATATGAACATCATCCAGCAGCTCGAAGCCGAGCAGGTCGCGGCCCTGGGCAAGGACATCCCGGACTTCGCCCCCGGCGACACCGTGCGCGTCGGCTACAAGGTGACCGAGGGCTCGCGCTCGCGCGTCCAGAACTTCGAAGGCGTCTGCATCGCCCGCCAGGGCGGCTCGGGCATCGCCGCCTCCTTCACCGTGCGCAAGATCTCGTTCGGCGAAGGCGTGGAGCGCGTGTTCCCGCTGCACTCGCCGAACATCGACGCCATCACCGTGGTGCGCCGCGGCAAGGTGCGCCGCGCGAAGCTGTACTACCTGCGCACGCGCCGCGGCAAATCGGCCCGTATCGCCGAGAAGACCAACTACAAGCCGAAGAAGACCGCCTGAGGCGGCCGCGCCCGGCAACCGGGCGCCGCGCTGGAACAGCGCGAGGGACGGTGAGATGGACGGCCTCCGGGGGGAACTCCGGGGGCCGTTTTCGTGTGCGCTAGAGCTCGCGCATCTCGGGGATCGCGTGGAAGGGGGAGACCGGCGCCGCCCCGGGGATCAGCGTCGCCACGTGGCGCAGCCCGCGCCCGGAGCGCAGCGAGACCACCTGGCCCGTCCACGCCCCGTCCGCGGCGGGAACGGACGTGCCGCGCGCCACGTCCTCGGCCGCGCCGAAGAAGATCCGGCCGACGGTCATGTTCAGCCGGAAGGGCGGCGTCGCCTCCACCACCAGCTTGTACTCCCCGGGCTTGAGGAACGGCGCCTCCGCCTCCGCCAGCCGCAGGGCGCAGGAATACCGCCCGTCGGCGCCGGTCGAGAACAGGAAGAAGCGCCCTGCATTCATCCCCGCCACCGCCACCGGCTGGTCCCCGAACAGCTCCGGCAGCGGCCCGCAGGCGATGGCGAGGCAGGCCGTGTCGGTCCCCACCCCCTTGGCCCGCGGCGCCGCGATCAGCGGCAGCTCCGACAGGCCCGCCAGCTCCATCCGCCGTTTCGCCAGTTTCGTGATCGAGGCGTTGGGGTTGTACACCCCGCGGCTGGCGGCATGGGCGGCGCGCAGGGCGGCGATGGCGGCGTCGAGCGGCCCGGCCTCGAGCGTCCCTGCCGCCCGCACCGCGTCCTGCCCCAGCCCGATGGCCCGGCGGCGGAGCTTCATGCGCGCGCGCGGGTCCTCCTCGGCCGCGATGGCGGCGGCGAGGGCGGTCAGTTCGTCGGCGATGGGCGCAGCGGGGGGGCGCAGAGGGGGGCGCAGCGGGGGACGTGGTCATGGGCGGCGGCTCCGGGCGTTGCACGGCGTGCAGCGTGGCGCGTCCAACGTGCAGCGTGGCGCGCGGGCCGGTCAATGCGGCGCCGGGAGCGGCGCGCGCGTCCCGGCGCCGCTGTTTTGATCCCCGCGACGGGCCGCGGCGTGCGATGCCTTGGGGCGACCCCTCGTTTCCCATCGCAACGACCGAGCTTCCGCCATGCGCCCCCTCCTCGCCGCCGCCCTCGCCGCCCTCCTGGCGCCTGCCGCCCCCGCCGCCGCGCAGGCCTGCGCCCCGAGCGAAGCCGCCTGCGCGGTCGCGGGCGGCGCCTATCACATCCGCCTGCCGGGCGGGCCCGGCCCGCACCCGGCGGTGCTGTTCCTGCACGGGCATGGCGGGAACGGCGCGCGGGCCATCGCCAACGAGTCCCGCCTGGGCGCCTTCCTCGCCGCCGGTTACGCGGTGATCGGCCCGGACGGAGACCGCTGGCGCGGTCCCGGCTCTCCGCGCGGGTGGAACGCCATGGCGGCGCCGGGGCGGCGGGACGACGTGGCCTTCCTGCGCGCCGTGGCGCGGGACGCGGCGGCGCGCTTCGGGCTCGACCCCGCGCGGATCGCCGCCGCGGGCTTCTCCGCGGGCGGGATGATGACCTGGCGGCTGGCCTGCGACGCGCCCGCGGCCTTCACCGGCTTCGCCCCGGTCGCGGGGGTGTTCTGGAAGCCGGTCCCGACGACCTGCGCCGGTCCGGCGCCGATCTTCCACACCCACGGGACGACGGACCGGGTGGTGCCCATCGCGGGCCGCGCGGTCGGCGGCGGGCGGCTGGTCCAGGGGGACGCGGACGAGGTCCTCTCCGCCGCCGCCGCCCGCATGGCTTGCGCCGCCCCGGCGCCCACCGCGCGGCTGGGGGAGATCCCCGGCGGCTGGCAGGCGCAGGAATGGCCCGGCTGCGACGGCGGCGCCCTCGTGTCCGTCCGCTGGGGCGGGGGGCATGACGTGCCGCCGGGCTGGGCGCAGGCGGCGCTCGCCTTCCTCGATTCGCTCGCCGCCCCGCGCTGAGGCGCGCGCCCGGCGGCCCCCGACCCGCCCCAACCCCCGCCCCGCGCGGCGAAATCCGCCGCGCCCGCCGTCGCGCCTTCCATCTTGCCCCGGACCGCGGGCGGGCTTAGGTTCCGCGCGATGACGCGGTATCTGACCATTTCCGATCGCGACCGCCTGCCGTGGCGCTTCCACGGGCGGGTCGCGTCGCTGTGCGCCTCGGGCTGAGCCCCGCGCGCGCCCCGTTTTCCGGGCGCGCCCGCTCCGCCACGCACCCATCGGTACGCAACAGAACACCCCCCTGAAAGGGAGAGCCCGAGATGACCGGCAAGACGCTCTACGACAAGATCTGGGACGCCCACCTCGTTGACGAGGCCGAGGACGGCACCTGCCTGCTCTATATCGACCGCCACCTGGTCCACGAAGTGACCTCGCCGCAGGCCTTCGAAGGCCTGCGCATGACCGGCCGCACCGTGCGCCGTCCCGACGCCACCATCGCGGTGCCGGATCACAACGTGCCCACGACGCTCGAGCGCCTGGAAGGCCGCATCGACAACGAGGAATCGCGCATCCAGGTCGAGGCCCTGCGCGAGAACGCCAAGTCGACCGGCATCCACTATTACGACGTGAACGACGTGCGCCAGGGCATCGTCCACATCGTGGGTCCCGAGCAGGGCTGGACCCTGCCGGGCATGACCGTGGTCTGCGGCGATTCCCACACCGCCACCCACGGCGCCTTCGGCGCGCTGGCCCACGGCATCGGCACCTCCGAGGTCGAGCACGTGCTGGCCACCCAGACGCTGATCCAGAAGAAGTCCAAGAACATGCTGGTGAAGGTCGAGGGCGAGCTGGCCCCGGGCGTCACCGCCAAGGACATCACCCTGACCATCATCGGCAAGACCGGCACCGCCGGCGGCACCGGCTATGTCATCGAATACGCAGGCAGCGCCATCCGCGGGCTGTCGATGGAAGGCCGCATGACCGTCTGCAACATGGCCATCGAGGGCGGCGCCCGCGCCGGCCTGATCGCGCCGGACGAGAAGACCTTCGCCTACTGCCAGGGCCGCCCGCACGCGCCGAAGGGCGCGGCGTGGGAGCAGGCGCTGGCCTACTGGAAGACCCTCTTCTCGGACGACGACGCCGTCTATGATAAGGTCATCGAGATCGACGCCGCCGAGATCGCGCCCGTCGTCACCTGGGGCACCTCGCCCGAGGACGTGCTGCCGATCACCGCGACCGTGCCGAACCCCGAGGACTTCAAGGGCGGCAAGGTCGACGCGGCGCGCCGTTCGATCGAGTACATGGGCCTGACCGCCGGTCAGAAGCTGTCGGACATCGCCATCGACACCGTGTTCATCGGCTCCTGCACCAATGGCCGCATCGAGGATCTGCGCGAGGTCGCGAAGATCGTCGAGGGCAAGAAGGTGAAAGAGGGGATGCGGGCCATGGTCGTGCCGGGCTCGGGCCTCGTGCGCGCGCAGGCCGAGGAAGAGGGCATCGCCGACATCCTCAAGGCCGCCGGGTTCGAATGGCGCCTGCCGGGCTGCTCGATGTGCCTCGCGATGAACCCCGACCAGCTGAAGCCGGGCGAGCGGGCCGCCTCGACCTCGAACCGCAACTTCGAAGGCCGCCAGGGCCGCGGCGGGCGCACCCACCTGGTGTCCCCGGGCATGGCCGCCGCCGCCGCGCTGACCGGCAAGCTGACGGATGTGCGCGAGCTGATGTGATCGCGCGGGGGGCCGTCGCCCCCCCCCATCCATGCGAACGCCCCCGCGGAGGGATCCGCGGGGGCGTCTTGCGTTTCGGGGCTGCGTCTCCGGACTCTCTTTTTGGGCTGGCTCTTCGGGCTGGCTCAGCTGCAATCGTAGAACGGCTCGGGCGGCGGCAGCTCCAGCCGCGGCCAGGCCGGGCAGACGGCCGAGAGGGCGCGGGCATAGGGCTCCCGCGCCTCGCCCACGATCCCGGCGATGACCGGCACGGCGGCCTGCGCCGCGGCCTCGTCCGGGTAGATGGCGACGGTGCGGTAGCGCCGCCCGATCTTCAGGATGGCGCTGTTCTCGATCCCCTCGGCGCGCAGGCGGGCCAGTTCCACCTGCTGGCCGGACAGGACCGGCTCGGACCCGGCATAAACGATCCACTGGGCGTAGTAGGGCGCGGGGGCGGGCGCTGGCTCATCGCGCGCGCCGCCGCCGCCGCCGCCCTCGCCCGGCTCCGGGGCGACGACGATCGGCGCGGGCGGCGGCGGCGCCAGCTGCGCCTCGAGCGCCGCCACCCGGTTCTGCAGGTCCTGCAGCGTGGCGCTCGTCGCCTCGATGTCGCCGGACAATTCGCCGGTCTTGATCTCCAGCCCCGCGAACTTGAAGGCGCCGGTGAATGGAAGCTGCGAGAAGAACCGCTCATGCGCCGCCGTCACCCGCTGGGCGGTGTATTCGGGGGCGAAGATCACGCCGATGACCAGAAGCGTCCCGAGCAGGGCGGCGAGCGAGAGCGCCGCCTGCTGCAGCGTTTCGAAGAAGGACTTCATCGCGGCGGCTCCGGGTTCGGGCGAATTGGGGCGCATCTGCGCGCGGGGCCAGTCTGCGCGCCGCGCGTCTTCGCTGTCAAACCGCGTCCCCATGCGCGCCCCCGCCGCAGGTTCACGTTGAGAATCACCGTCTTTTGGAGTAGAGGGAAGAGGCTATTCTATCTATCGGCCCACTGCTCCGCCTCACGGCTCTCAGTTGATCGATCCGGACTGAAGACGCCGACACCGCCGCATCCTGCGGGCGGATATCAGAGGAGACACGGACATGGCCACCGGCACCGTGAAATGGTTCAACGACACCAAAGGCTTCGGCTTCATCGCCCCCGATGAGGGCGGCAAGGACGTTTTCGTCCACATCTCGGCCGTCCAGCGCTCGGGCCTGCAGGGCCTGGCCGAGGACCAGAAGGTGTCCTTCGACCTCGAGACCGGCCGTGACGGCCGTCAGTCCGCCTGCAACCTGTCCCTGGCCTGAGCCCGGACAGGCCGCGCGCCCCTCGGGTCCGCGCAGGCTGAGCTGAACTGAAAACGCCCCCGCGCTGCGAAGCGCGGGGGCGTTTTCGTTGGCGCCGAGGCCCGCCGCCGCCTCGCCCCCGCCGCAAATCCCCGGTCCACTATGCCCCCCGGCGGCGCCCCAGGTCGCCGCATGGCAGGAGGAACCCTCATGGCCGCCGCAGGCACGATCTTCTGGACCGAGCTCAACACCCGCGACCCGGAGGCGGCCCGCGCCTTCTACGCCGGGCTGCTGGGCTGGCGCTTCGATGAAAGCCCCGACGGCATGGGGGGGACCTACCTCACGGCCATGTGCGGCGACGCGCCGGTGGCGGGGATCTACGACATGCGCCCGGATCCCGCCCTCGACGGCGCGCCCGCCCACTGGTTCACCTATGTCGCGGTCGATGATCTGGACGCCGCCGTCGCCACCACGCTGCGCACGGGCGGCGAGCTGCGCCGCCCGCCCTTCGACGTGCCTGGCGTCGGGCGCTTCGCCGTCATCGTCGATCCGTCCGGCGGCGGGCTCGGCCTGGTTCAGCCCGCAGAGGGGGCGGAGGGGTGATCGCGCCCCGTCACACCCGCTCCACCACCAGCTTCACCGGCGCTTCGGTCCGCAGCGTGATCCGCCCCAGCGGGTCCGGCGCCGGGCCCGCGGGGCGCAGGCGGAACCGCTTCAGCCCCTCGCGCAGGACCTGGGCGCCCTCCATCTTCGCCAGCGCCAGCCCGACGCAGATCCGCTGGCCCGCGCCGAAGGGGATGTAGGCGAACGGATCGCGCCCCTTGCGGCCCTCGGGCAGGAAGCGGGTCGGGTCGAATTTCTCCGGCTCCGGCCAGTACTTGGGGTTCCGGTGCATCATGAAGATCGCCACCTGCACCCGGTCGCCGGGCACGAGGTCCACGTCCTCGAACGTGCTGTTCGCGCAGGCCTGGCGGCCGACGATGAACGCCGGGGGATAGAGGCGCAGCATCTCGTCATAGGCCGCGGCGATCAGCGGCGAGGGGGCGTCGTCCTCGGCCCGGACCGCCTCCCGCAGCTCCTCCTGGACCGCATCCTCGCGCGCCAGGCGGTCGAGGCCCCAGGCCAGCGACAGCGCCGTCGTCTCGTGCCCCGCGGCGAACAGGGTCATCACCTCGTTGCGCACCGCCTCGCGGTCGAGGCGGGCGCCCGTCTCCTCGTCCTGCGCGTGGACGAGGATGTCGAGGAGGTCCGGCGTCTCGGGCATCTCGCCGCCCTCGGCGATGCGCGCGTCGATCAGGCGGTAGAGATGCGTGTTCAGGGCCGCGATCACCTCGTCCGCGCGGCGGCGGGACTTGCGCGGCATCCATTCGGGCAGGCCGAGCATGTCGATCAGCGACGGAGAGCCCGATTCCATGATCGCCTCCTCCATCAGCTCGGCGATCTCCTGCTCCGCATCGCCGAGATCGGAGGAGAAGAACGCCTCCATCGCGATGCGCATGGTCAGGCCGGTGACGGCGCGCGACAGGTCCACCTCGGCCGGGCCGTCCGCGGCGGCGCGGTCCCAGTCGGCGAGCATCAGCTCCACGTGTTTCGCGACGACGCCCTCGAGGCGCTTCAGGGCGCGGGCGTTGAAGGCGGGCGAGATCAGGCGGCGGCGGGTGCGGGATTCCTCGCCCTCCATGATCAGCGAGGATTTGCCGAGGAAGCGCCCGAAGATGGCGTCGTACATGCGCCCCTTCTGGAACGCCTCGGCCCCGTCCCTGAGGACATGGCGCGCGAAGGCGGGGTCGTTGATGGTGACCACCTTGCCCGAGGCGATCTTGGCGACGTTCCAGCGCACGTCATAGAGCGAGGGGTGGAACAGCTCGAGCAGGTTGCGCCGGGCGGCGAAGGTGGTGCGCAGCATGTGGATGACGCGCAGGGCCTTGGATTTCTCCAGCCGCTCGGCCGATGGGAAGGTCCTGCGCGAGGTGTAGAGGTGATGGGCGGGCGCGGGCTTTTCGGCGAGGTTCTGCATCGGGCTGCATCCTGGCTGGTCGAACTCTGTGCTTAAGTGAACATCGTTCTTGCAAGCGGCCTGCGCAACCCGTCCACGGGGTGGAAGGTTTCAAAAAGTCTCGAATGGGCGGCGGCGGGGCGGCAGGGGGGAGGCGGCAAGTCGCCGGGGGGCGCGACGAAAAACGCCCTCCCCGGGGCGGCCGGGGAGGGCGTTTGGTCGGGGCGGCGCGGCGCGTCAGTCCAGCGGCGCGGGGCCCTGTTCCTGCAGGCGCCCGCCGATGCGCACCGGGACGATGCGGGTGGCCTTGCCCTTGTTGGCGGGCGAGTCGTCGGTCTCGATATAGACGCCCGAGACGGTGGCCGGGCCCTGCGCCGGTTCGAACCGGCCCTTGGCCATGCCGGTCAGGAAGCGGCGCATCGGCTCTTCCGCCTGCATGCCGATGACGCTGTCATAGTCGCCGCACATGCCCGCATCGGTGAGGTAGCCGGTCCCCTTGGGCAGGATCATCGCGTCCGAGGTGGGGACGTGGGTGTGGGTGCCGACGACGAGCGACACGCGCCCGTCGAGGAACTTGCCCATGGCCATCTTCTCGGACGTGGCTTCGGCGTGCATGTCGACGATCACGGCGTCGGCGGCGCCGCCCATGGGGGCGGTCTTCAGCGCCTGGTCGAGGGCGCTGAACGGGTCGTCATAGGGGCGGGACATGAAGGTGCGCCCCAGCGCCTGGGCGACGAGGACCTTGCGCCCGCGGGTCGCCTCGAACAGGCGCGCGCCGCCGCCGGGGGCGGCCTTCGAGAAGTTGAGGGGGCGGATGATCCGCGGCTCGGAGCCGATATGCTGGAGCATCTCGCGCTGGTCGAAGGCGTGGTCGCCGAGGGTGATCACGTCGGCGCCGGCGGCGAAGATCTCCTCGCCGATGCGGGCGGTCATGCCCATGCCGGAGGCCGAGTTCTCGGCGTTGACGACGATGAAATCGAGGGCCCATGCCGCGCGCATGCGGGGCAGGGCGTCGATGACCGCGGTGCGGCCCGCGCGACCCATGACGTCGCCAAGGAACAGGAGTTTCATGGGGGAAAGCTGTTAGCGCCGCGCGGGGGCGAGGGCAAGGGGAGGCGCACCGGCGGCGCGGGGAGGGGGCCGCCCTGCGGGCGCCGGCGCCCCGCCCGCCCCGCCTCCTGCCGGAGGCTTCCCCTCTGTCGCCGCCCTCCGCCCGCCCTCCCCCCCCTCCGGCCCCCGGCCCCGGCGCGCGCCCCGTCTCCTCCGAATGGGCGCCCCTTGCGCCCCGGGGCCGCGGCGTCTGGCGCCTTGCCTGCGGGGGCGGGGGGCGGCATGCTGACCGTCCGAGCGCGCCTTCGCGCCGGATGCATTTTCCGGCGCCGCAGAGCCGCGCCGCCATGACGAGGATCCGCGTGATCGCAGAGCTCGCCGCTTTCTTCGCAGCCAACGGGCCCGCCCTGATCTGCCTCGCCGTCGTGGCGGGCATGTTCGCGCTGTTCGTGGCCGAGGCCTACCCGACCGAGGTCGTCGCCCTTGGCGGCGTCGCCGCGCTGCTCGCGCTCGGCGCGCTGTCGCCCGACGACATGATGGCGGCCTTCTCCTCGCCCGCGCCGATCACCATCGGGGCGATGTTCGTGCTGTCCGGGGCGCTGGTGCGCACCGGCGCGCTCGAGGCGTTCACACGCTATGCCGCCGCCATGGCGACCCAGCGCCCGGCGCGCACGCTGGCGGCCTTCGCGGCCTTCACCATCCTCGCCTCGGCCTTCATGAACAACACGCCGGTGGTGGTGGTGCTGATCCCCGTCGCCGCGCGGCTGGCGGGCGCGCTGCGCTCCACCGCCAGCCAGCTGCTGATCCCGCTGAGCTACGCCGCCATCCTCGGGGGCACCTGCACGCTGATCGGCACCTCGACCAACCTGCTGGTGGACGGCGTCGCGCGCACCCACGGGATGGAGCCGTTCAGCCTGTTCGAGGTCACCCCGCTCGGGATCGTGCTGGCCGCCTTCGGCCTCGTGTACCTGCGCTTCGCCGCCCCGCGGCTTCTGCCGGCGCGCGAGTCGATGACCGACTTCCTGACCGACCGCAAGAAGCTGAGCTTCTTCACCGAGGTCGCGGTGCCGCCCGAGAGCCCGGTCATCGGCCAGGAGGTGCTGAAGGTCGACCTGTTCAAGCGCGACCGGATGCGGGTGATCGACGTGCTGCGCGGGGATGAATCGCTGCGCCGCGACCTGCGCTCGGTGGTTCTCGCCGCGGGCGACCGGGTGGTGCTGCGCACCGGGGTGAACGAGCTTCTCGGCCTGCGCGACAGCCGGGCGCTGGCGATGGTCGACAAGCTGTCGGAGCGCAAGACGGTGACCGTCGAGGCGCTGATCGGCCCGGGCTGCCGCCTGATCGGCCGCACGCTGGGCCAGCTGCGCCTGCGCCGCCGCTACGGCGTCTATCCGCTGGCCGTCCACCGGCGCGGGCAGAACGCGGGGCGGCAGCTCGACGACGTGTTCGTGCGGGTCGGCGATACGCTGCTGCTCGAAGGCGACCCCGAGGACATCAAGCGCCTCGCCGAAGACGTGGGCCTCGTCGACATCGCCCAGCCGACCGAGCGTCCCTATCGGCGCGACCGCGCCTGGATCGTGCTCGCGACGCTCTTCGGGGTGGTGGCGCTGTCGGCGGTCGGGCTGGTGCCGATCGCGGGGGCGGCGGTGATGGGCGTCGCGGTGGTGCTCTTCACCCGCTGCATCGACGCGGACGAGGCGGCCGAGGTGGTCGAGGGCCGCCTGCTGGCGCTGATCTTCGCCATGCTCGCCATCGGCGCGGCCCTGCAGGCGACGGGGGCGGTGGCGCTGATCGCCGAGGGGCTGGCCCCCTACCTCGCCGCCGCGCCGCTGCCCATCGCGATCTGGTGCGTCTACCTGATGACCTCGGTGCTGACGGAGCTGGTGTCGAACAACGCGGTGGCGGTGGTGATGACCCCGGTGGCCATCGCCCTGGCCGAGGCGCTGGGCGTCGACGCCAGGCCCTTCGTGGTGGCGGTGATGATCGCCGCATCTGCCAGTTTCGCGACGCCCATCGGGTACCAGACCAACACGTTGGTCTATGCGCCGGGGGGCTACAAGTTCACCGATTTCGTGAAGATCGGCCTGCCGCTGAACCTGTCCATCGGCATCATCGCCAGCCTGCTGATCCCGTTCCTCTGGCCGATGTGACCCGGCGGGGGCGGGCGGCGCGCCCCCCCCCGCCCTCTTCTGCGCGACGTTGCGCCGCCTTTCTCGGGCCGCGCGGCGCGGCCTAGCTTCGCCCCCGCGCCCGGCCATTCAAGCGGGCGCGCTTTCCCCCCCCGCATCCCGGCCGCATTTCCCGGCGCCTGGCAGGAGGCCACGACATGACGCATCCGGCGCACCGGATCGCCCAGCCCCTGTTCTCGGCCGTCGCCTCGCCGCTGCTGGGACGCCCGAAGCTGATCTGCCTGCTCGGCATCATGCGCTCGGGCTCGACCCTGCTGACCGAGCTTCTGCTGAACAACCCGCAGATCGTGGGCTTCGGCGAGTCGCACGTGAATTACGGCGGCCCGGACCCGATCGGGCGGCTGCGCTACGGCGCGCTGCGGCTGACCGGGCGGCTCGACTGGGGCGACAGGTTCCTGCTCGACAAGGTGCTGCACCACCGGCACCTGACCGACCCGGCGCTGGCGATGGCGCGGGCCGATTTCCGCCCGCTCTACATCCTGCGCGCCCCGGCCGGGAACATCCGCAGCCTCGCGAAGATGTTCGCCGACAAGGCCCCGGGGGTGGAGACGGACATCCCCGCCCTGCTGCTGGAACGCTACGCCCAGCTTTCGGCCATCGCGGACGCGCTGCCCGGGGAGGTGCCCGTGGCCGCGATCTCCTATGACCGGCTGGTGGCGGATGCGGACGGCACGCTGGCCGCGCTGACCGACCATTTCGGCCTGAAGACCCCGCTCTCGAGCGATTACGCGGTCTCGAGCCGCACCGGCCGCTGGGGCGTGGGCGACGGCAGCGACAACATCAAGTCGGGCAGGATCCAGGCCCCCGCGAAGGCCGAGGCGACGCCCGCCCCCGCGGAGGTCGAGGACGCCTATGCCGCCCTGTGCGAGAAGCTGGGCGCCCGCGCGGGCGTCGCCGCGCTGTGATGGCGACGCTGATCCAGGCCGTGTTCCTCGGCGCCTGCCTCGTGCTGCTCGGGGCGCTCCTCGTCTGGGGGATCCTGGTGCGCCGCCTGGCCTCGGCCATCGAGACGCGCCACCCCGAGGAGCACGAGATCCTGCGCCAGCGGTCGCGCAAGGGCGGGCGGCGGCTGGCGGTGACGTCGGAGCTTCAGAAGTCGCTCGCGGGCGGGCTGCCGCTGCCGGACGCGATCCTGGCCGACCCGGTCTGCGCGCCGATGATCGCGCGCGAGGGGCGGCTGCGGCTGGTGATGCTGTTCTCGGCCGGGGCGGCGGCGGCGGCCTTCATGGCGCTCTGACGCGGCGGGGCCGCGCGCGCCCGCTTGCCTCGGGGCGCCCCGAGGGCCTATAACCGCGCGCGATTCCAGACCTTCACCAACCTTCGGGGGACGACATGGCCGGCCATTCCAAGTGGGCGAACATCCAGCACCGCAAGGGACGCCAGGATGCGGCCCGTTCCAAGCTCTTCTCGAAGCTCGCGAAAGAGATCACCGTGGCCGCCAAGATGGGCGACCCGGACCCTGACAAGAACCCGCGCCTGCGCCTCGCGGTGAAGGAGGCGAAGGCCAACTCGGTCCCCAAGGACGTGATCACCCGCGCGATCAACAAGTCCCAGGCGGGCGAGGGCGATGATTACGTCGAGATCCGCTACGAGGGCTACGGCCCCGGCGGCGTGGCGGTGATCGTCGAGGCGCTGACCGACAACCGCAACCGCACCGCCTCCAACGTCCGCTCGATCTTCGGCAAGAACGGCGGCAACCTCGGGGAAACCGGGTCGGTGTCCTTCATGTTCGACCGCAAGGGGCAGATCCTGTACCCGGCGGCCGCGGGCGACGACGACGCGGTGATGGAAGCGGCCATCGAGGCGGGCGCCGAGGACGTGGAGTCCTCGGAAGAGGGCCACGTGATCTGGACCGAGGCCACCGACCTGGCCGAGGTCTCGAACGGTCTCGAAGAGGCGCTGGGCGAGGCGGAGTCCACCAAGCTGGTGTGGAAGCCGCAGACCGACACGCCGGTGGACCTCGACGCCGCGCGCACGCTGTTCAAGCTGATCGCGGCGCTGGAAGATGATGACGACGTGCAAAGTGTCACGGCCAATTTCGACGTGACGGACGAGATCATGGCCGAACTCGACGCCTGATTTCGGCGCCGCACGGACCAGGACGAAAAACCCCCGGGGCAGGCGCCCCGGGGGTTTTTCGTTGCGCCGGGCGGGGGCGGCTCACTCCGCCAGCGCCCGCCGGGCGATGGCGTCGAACAGCGCGTCCAGCTCTCGCCCCACCGCGTCCAGTTCCGCGCCCCCGTCATAGGGCGCGAACACCGCCGAGGGCGCCTTCCAGCTCAGCCGTGCGCCCTGCGCCCGTTCGGTCACGTAGAAGCGGATCGGCGCCTCGATCATCGCCGCTTCCGAGGCCGCCAGCGCGCGCACGGCGAAGTCGTTGCGGAACACGCCGACCACGCGGTTGCCGGGGATGGTGATGCCGCGCGCGGCGGCGGCGCCGGTGGGGCCGGCCTCGGTCACCAGGCCCATCCCCTCGGCCCGCACCGCGGCCTTCAGGTCGGCCAGCAGCGCGGCGTATCCCTTGGCGCTGTCATGGCTGCGCCACCCCGCGGGCTGCGCCTGGGCGGAGAGGGGGAGGAGCAGGGCGGCGGCGAGGATCAGGCGGCGCATGGCGAGGTCTCCGGGGCAGGGGGGCGCGCCGCGCAGCATGGCGCCGCCCCGCGCTCCGCACATCTCACAAGCCGAAGCGCCGGGCGTGAGGCGCCCCCGCCGCGCAACGTCGCCCCTGCCGCGCCCGCGCCGCCCCCGCCGCACGCGCCCGCGTCCGCCCGGCGCGGCGCGCGCCGCCGAGCGGGGGCCCTGCGCCCCCCGAGGCGGGGCGCTCTCCCCCTCACGCATCTTGCGGAACTGCGTTCCATCGGCCACGCTCCGCCCCCACGCCGCATTCACGACCCGAGAGTTTCCATGACCGCATCGCCGCCGTTCGCCCGCGTCCTCATCGCCAACCGGGGCGAGATCGCCTGCCGCATCGCCCGCACCTGCGCGGAGCTCGGGGTCGAGACGGTCGCCATCCACCCCGCCGACGATGCGGGCAGCCTGCACGTGCTGCGCGCGGACAAGGCGGTGGAGATCCCCGGAACCGGCGCCCGCGCCTATCTCGACGCCGCGCAGGTCATCGCCGCCGCCAGGGCCGAGGGCTGCGCCGCGATCCATCCCGGCTACGGGTTCCTCGCCGAGAACGCGCGCTTCGCCGCGGCGGTGGAGGACGCGGGCCTCGCCTTCATCGGCCCCTCCTCGGCCGCCCTCGCCCTCTTCGGCGACAAGGGCCGCGCCCGGGCGCTCGCCGCGCAGCTCGGCGTCCCCTGCCTGCCGGGCCTGCCCGGCGGCGCCTCGCCCGAAGAGATGACCCGCTTCTTCGCCGAGCTCCCGCCCGGCGCCGCCCTGATGATCAAGGCCGTCCACGGGGGCGGCGGCCGCGGGATGCGCGCCGTCACCGACCCCGCCGAAATCCCCCCCGCCGCCGCCGCCGCCGCGCGCGAGGCCGAGGCCGCCTTCGGGGACGGCGCCCTCTATGCCGAACGCATGATCGCGCGCGCCCGCCATATCGAAGTGCAGGTCCTCGGCGACGGGACCGGCGCCGCGATCCATCTCGGGGAGCGGGACTGCACCCTCCAGCGCCGCAACCAGAAGGTGCTGGAGATCGCCCCCGCCCCGAACCTGTCGGATGCCGACCGCGCGCGCCTTGCCGCCTGGGCGCTGGAGATGGCCCGGGTCGAAGCCTATCGCGGCCTCGCCACCTTCGAATTCCTCATGGACCTCGATGCCCCCGAGGACGCGCGCCTGTTCTTCATCGAGGCGAACCCGCGCATCCAGGTCGAGCACACGGTGACGGAAGAGGTCTACGGCCTCGACCTCGTGGCGCTGCAGATGCAGGTCTGCGCCGGGGCGACGCTGGAGGGTCTCGGCCTGGCGCAGGAGGCGCTCGTCCCCCGCGGCGCCGCGATCCAGGCGCGGGTGAACCTCGAGGAACTCGGCCCCGACGGCGCCCCGCGCCCCGCCTCGGGGACCCTTGCGGCCTATGAGGCGCCCACCGGCGCCGGCATCCGCACCGACGGGTTCGCCTGGGCCGGCTACACCGCCTCGACTCTCTACGACCCGCTGCTGGCCAAGGTGATCGCCCACGCGCCCGGCGGGCTCGCCCCTGCGCTGCGCCGCCTGTCGCGGGCGCTGGCCGAGTTCCGGGTGGAGGGCGTCGCCACCAACCTTCCCGCCCTGCGCGCGCTGGCCGCGCATCCGGCGCTGCCCGATTACGCCGTCACCACCGGCTTCATGGCCGCCGAGGCCGCCGCGCTGCACGACGCCGCCGCCTCCCTTTCGGCCCCCGCCTTCCCGGGCGCCGCGACGGCGGCGAAGACCCCGGCCGAGGACGCGGTCCCCGAGGGGCTGACCGCCCTGCGCGCGCCGATGCAGGCCACCGTCTCCGTCCTCTCGGCCGCCGAGGGGGACGCGGTGCAGGCGGGGCAGGAGGTCGCCGTCCTCGAGGCGATGAAGATGGAGCATGTCCTCTCCGCCCCCGTCTCCGGCATCGTGCGCGAGGTCCGCGCGGCCCCCGGCGCGACGCTGGCCGAGGGCGCGGCGGTGATCGTGATCGAACCCGCCGAGGCCGGGGAGGGCGCGCAGATGTCGGAAGAGGCGCTCGACCTCTCCCGCATCCGCCCGGAACTGGCAGAGCTGCGCGAGCGGCTCGCCGCGGGGCAGGACGAAAACCGCCCCGAGGCGGTTGCGAAGCGCCACGCCCGCGGACACCGGACGGCGCGCGAAAACCTTGGCTCGATCTGCGACGAGGGGAGCTTCCGCGAATACGGCGCCCTCGCCACCGCGGCGCAGGAGGGGCGGCGGACGCTGGCCGACCTGATCGCCAACACCTCGGGCGACGGTGTGGTGACCGGGGTGGGCGCCGTCAACGCGGACCTGTTCGGCGAGGACGCCGCCCGCTGCGCCTTCGCGGTCTATGACTACATGGTGCTCGCCGGCACCCAGGGGATGCGCAACCACGGCAAGCAGGACCGGCTGTTCCAGCTGGCGGGCAAGTGGAACCTGCCGGTGGTGCTGCTGGCCGAGGGCGGCGGCGGGCGGCCCGGGGATGTGGACCAGGCGCATCGCGCGGGGCTCGACTGCACCACCTTCGCGCAGTTCGCGCGCCTCTCGGGGCAGGCGCCGCTGGTGGGGGTCGTCTCGGGGCGCTGCTTCGCGGGGAACGCGGCGCTGCTGGGCTGCTGCGACGTGATCATCGCGGATGAGAGCGCCAATATCGGCATGGCGGGCCCCGCGATGATCGAGGGCGGCGGGCTTGGCGTCTACCGCCCCGAGGAGGTCGGGCCCATCGACGTGCAGTCCCCGAACGGCGTCGTCGATATCCGCGTGAAGGACGAGGCCGAGGCCTGCGCCGCCGCCAAGAAGTATCTGTCCTACTTCCAGGGCGCCCTGCCGGAGTGGGAGGAGGCCGACCAGCGCGCCCTGCGCTTCACGGTGCCCGAGAACCGCCTGCGCTCCCACGACGTGCGCGAGACGATAGAGGTGCTGGCCGACCGGGATTCGGTGCTGGAGCTGCGGGCGGAGTTCGGCCTTGGCATGATCACCGCGCTGGTTCGGATCGAGGGGCGGCCCTATGGGCTGATCGCCAACAACTCGCGCCATCTCGGCGGCGCCATCGACGGGCCCGCGGCGGACAAGGCGGCGCGGTTCATGCAGCTGTGCGACGCGTTCGGCCTGCCCATCGTCTCGCTCTGCGACACGCCGGGCTTCATGGTGGGGCCGGAGGCGGAGAAGACGGGCCTCGTCCGGCACGTCTGCCGGATGTTCGTCACCGCGGCGTCCCTCTCGGTGCCGGTGTTCGGCGTGGTGCTGCGCAAGGGCTATGGGCTTGGCGCGATGGCGATGGTGGGGGGCGGCTTCCACGAAAGTTTTTCGACCGTGTCCTGGCCGACGGGGGAGTTCGGCGGCATGGGGCTCGAGGGCGCGGTGCGGCTGGGCTTCAGGAAGGAACTCGCCGCGCAGCCGGACGACGCGGCGCGCGAGGCGCTGTTCCAGGACCTGCTGGGCAAGCTCTATGAGAACGGCAAGGCGGTGCAGCTGGGCCGGGTGCTGGAGATCGACGCGGTGATCGACCCGGCCGAGACCCGCGGTTGGATCGCCGGGGCGGACCGGGCGGCGGGGCGGCCCGCGGGGCCGGTGCGCGGGCGGCGGCCCTTCATCGACACCTGGTGAGGGGGGGGCGGGGGGGGGGGGGGGGGGAGGGCCCCCCCCCCCCCCCCCCCCCCCCCCCCCCCCCCCCCCCCCCCCCCTCCCGCAACGTGCGTCGCGCGCGGCTCGGGCGGCGCGCGGGATGGCGGCGGCGCGCGGCTGCCGGACCTCGCGGCCCTGCGGTCCGCATCGGCCCGCCCGCCCCGCGCCGGGGGCGCGTTCCCCCTGGCCTCGCCCCGGCCGCGCGCGGCTCAGGCGGCCGGGATCGCCCAGCCGACGGCGGCGAAGCCGCGCAGCATTTCCGTGACCGCGACGGCGGCGAGGATCATCCCCATGACGCGGGAGATCAGCGCCGAGCCTGCATCCCCGATCCTTCGGTGCAGCGGCGCGGCGGCGAGCAGGATCAGCAGCGCCGAGAGCATCACCGCCCCCAGCAGCCCCAGCCCCAGCAGCTTGCCGCCCCAGCCCGCGCCGACCTCCTCGGCCGTCAGGGTGGCGGTCAGCATCGCGCCGGGCGAGGCCAGCGACGGGATCGCCAGCGGGAACACCGCCGCCTCGGCCGGGCTTTGATGGGCGGCGAGGTCGCGTTCGTGCTTGGGGTCGGCGAAGATCAGCTCCAGCGCGAAGAGCAGCAGCACCAGCCCGCCCGCGATCTGGAAGGCGTGGAGCGGGATTTCGAGCGCGGCCAGCACGGTGCGGCCCAGCAGCATGAAGCCCGCGAGCACCGCGAAGGCGGTGAGCGCGGCGCGCAGGGCGAGGCGGCGGGCGGCGGCGGCGCCGAGCCCCGCGCTGACGGCGATCATGACCGGGAGCGTGCCGAGCGGGTCGACCACGACCCAGAGCGAGAGCGCGCGGCGCAGCATGTCTTCCAAGGGGAACTCTCCGGGCGGCGGGCGACGGTCGGCGGGCGAGGCGGGGGCGCATCCTGCGGCGCGCCGGGCGCGGCGTCCGGCGGCGGGGCCGGTCCCGGCGGGCGGCGGAGGGCGTGCGGGTGGCGCGTGCGGCGGGGACCCGGCAGGGCCGTGCAGGGCGGGCGTCCGCGGAGGGGGCGCGGGGCTGAGGGGGCGCGGGGCGCCGCTCAGCTCTGGCGCGATCGCCACCAGCGCAGCAGGTGATCCTTCGAGAACAGCTCCACCCCGCCGCATTGCGCGCAGATCAGCGGCACGCAGTCGGTGAAGCCCTCGGGCTGCATCTGCGGCAGGCGGTGATAGGTCAGGCCCACGATCACGTCCGGCTCGTCCGGGTGCGCGAGCTCCCAGCGCGGGGAGTCGCAGCGGCGGCAATGCAGGTCGGGCATCAGGCCCGAGATGATCGCGCCCCAACCGGGCATGTCGGCGGCGTGTTCGGGCGCGTGGCCGTAGCCGGAGGGGGGGAGGTGAGAGGCGGGCATGGGCGTCTCCGGGGCCTTGGACCGCGCGGCGCGCGGGGCGGCGGCGGTGGATCGTCGGGCCGCGCGCGGGGCGCGGCGATGTCTGGTCCCGCGCGGGGGCGGGGGCGTCGCGCCCTGATGGGCGCGCAGCGGTGCATCACGCCCGGCGGGGCGCGCGGGGAGCATCGCGCCCCGCGGGGCGCGCGGCGGTGCCTCACGCCCGGCGGGGCGCGCGGGGAGCGGGACGCCCCGGGGATGGACGCATCCGGGACGGGCCGCCCCGGGATGCGGGGGGGCGGTCGGCCGCGAGGCGGTCGGCGCCTTCCCTGCGCCGCGGCGCGGGGCGGGGCAAGGCGACCGGGTTACGCAGGGCCGCCGCGCGGCGGGGGCGTCTTTTTTACACCCGCGCCGCGCGCCGCGCCTTGATCCAGCGCAACGCGCCCCGGCGCCGTCCCGGCGCAACGCCTCCCGGCGCAACGCCTCCCGGCGCAACGCCTCCCGGCGCAAGGCGCCTCGTCGACGCCCGGGCGCAACCGGCCCGGCCGCCCTTCGCGTGCGCGCTCGCGCGCCGCGTGCGCGTGTTGCAGCGCAGCGAAACTTGCCGCGTCCCGCTGCAGAAATGTTCGAGTGCTAATTTATTTCGCACTGTTAACATTTTCTCTTCTGCGTGGCGTATCTTCCCCTTTTTCCCCAAGTTCGACAACCGGAGCGCAAGCATGGGATTTCTCGACTCGATATTCAGCGTCATCAACGACCTGACATGGGGCTGGGCGCTGGTGCCCTTCCTGGTCGTGCTCGGCGTGTTTTTCACCGTCGCCTCGGGCTTCATCCAGCTGCGCTTCTTCAAGCGCATGTTCAGCGTCCTGACGGGCGATGACGAGAGCAACGATCCGACCAAGATCAGCGCGCGCGAGGCGCTGTTCGTCTCGGTCGGCGGGCGCGTGGGCGGCGGCAACATCGCGGGCGTCGCGGTGGCGATCACCGCCGGCGGGCCCGGCGCGGTGTTCTGGATGTGGGCCATCGCCCTCGTGGGCATGTGCTCGGCGCTGATCGAGGCGACGCTGGCGCAGCTTTACAAGCGCACCGAGGAGAACGGCGACTATCGCGGCGGCCCGGCGCGGTCGATCATCCACGGGCTGGGCGAGAAATACCGCTGGCTCGCCATCACCTACGCGGTGTGCCTGATCGCGTCCTTCGCCATCGGGTTCAACGCTTTCCAGGGCAACACGGTGGCGGGCGCGGCGCTGGATTCGATGGAGATCCCGCGGCTCTGGACCGGGATCGCCCTCGCCATTCTGACCGGCGTGATCGTCTATGGCGGCATCCACCGCATCGCCAAGGCGGCGGACGTGATCATCCCGGTGATGGCCTTCATGTACATCGCGCTGGCGGTGGTGATCATCCTGATCAACATCACCTCGCTGCCGGGGGTGATCTACGACATCGTGGCCAACGCCTTCGGGTTCGAGCAGGCCGTCGGCGGCGGCATGGGCGCGGCCATCGCGCAGGGCCTGCGGCGCGGCCTCTTCTCGAACGAGGCGGGGCTGGGCTCGGCCCCCAACGTGGCGGCGACGGCTTACGTGAAGCACCCGGTGAGCCAGGGCATCACCCAGAGTTTCTCGGTCTTCATCGACACGATGCTGATCTGTTCGTGCACGGCCTTCATGATCCTGCTGGGCGACGTCTACGTGGCCGGGGCCGAGGGCGTGGACGGCGTGGCGCTGACGCAGCAGTCGCTGGTGGGGCATCTTGGGGAATGGGTGCAGTATTACCTGACCGTGGCCATCCTGCTCTTCAGCTTCTCGTCGATCATGTACAACTACTACCTGGGCGAGAACGCGCTGACCTTCATGACCGGCAACCCGATGGCGCTGCATGTCTTGCGGCTGGCGATCGTGGGGATCGTGTTCCTGGGGGCGACGGCGCCGGGGGCGACGGCGGTGTTCAGCTTCTCGGACCCGATGATGGGCATCCTGGCGGTGGTGAACCTGCTGGCGCTGATGATGCTGTTCCCGACGGCGCTGCGGGTGATCGACGATTTCCGCGGCCAACTGGCGGCGGGCGTGAAGAAGCCGGTCTTCGATCCGGCGGCGTTCCCGGATCTCGACACCGATCCGACGGCCTGGCCGGACGCGCCGAAGTAAGGCGGCGCGCGACGCGGAAAAGCGAAAGGCCCGGAGCGATGCTCCGGGCCTTTTCAATCGGTCTGGTCGGGGAACCAGCGGCGCGCAAAGCCCGTGACGTCTCCGGGATCGGGCGTGCGATGAATGGCGCGGTGACACAGGGCGCAGAGCGGCGCGAAGTCGTCGGCCCGCAGCGTGCGGCGTGCGCCATCCTCCATCGATGACCAGGGGACGAGGTGATGCGCTTCGATCCCGCTTCCCCAGACATCACGCCGGTCTTCGGCGACTTCATAGCCGCAGGCCGCGCAACGATGTCCGAGAGTGTCCAGAAGGCCCGCCGTCCGCGCCCTGCCTTCCCAATGCGCCGCCCAGGACCGTCGCCGCCTTTCCTCGAACGCGGCGCTCCCCGGCGATGGGGCCGCGGCCGCCTGCGCGTCCGAAGCGCTCGCCGCGAAGGTCGCGAGCCAGTCGTCCAGCTGTCGGCGCAGTTCGGCGTGGTCCTCGCCCTGCAGGCCATACCACACGTCGGACTGGCCGAACGCCCCCTTGCCGCGAGGCATCGCGAAATGACGGTCCGGCTCCGGGATCAGCACCGCGCGCGGGCTGATCGCCCTGACGATCCATTCGCGTCCCAGTTCGTCGCGTTCGATCTTCGGAGATCTGAAAACCGTCGAATTCAGGTAGGCGCCGACCACCCGGAGCTCTTTCGCGGCCTCGGAGCGCGCGCAGAAGATGACCGTCACATCCTCGGCCGCATCATCCGTGCGGGCCGCGCCCAGCTTGCTGACTTCTAGATTTCCGGGGGCGCCGCCCGCGTCGCCCTTGTGGACGATGTATCCATGAAAGCGGCCGTCCGCTCGCCTGAGGAAATTCAGGCTCTCATAAGGACGGTTGTTTTCGGAGACGTACCTTTGCAGGCCCCAGCTGGCTTCGTGTTCCGAACGGTATTCCGGCATCCAGGACACGCGGGCGACGAGGTAAGGCATGACTGTCCATCCAACAAAGAAAAAGCCCCGGAAGCTTCCGCTCCCGGGGCCTTGAGTTCAACGCCGAGGGCGAAGAAATCAGATCGTCGCGGCCAGCGCCACGGCGGTGTCGGACATGCGGTTGGAGAAGCCCCACTCGTTGTCGTACCAGGTCAGGATGCGGACCATGCGGCCTTCCATGACCTTGGTCTGGTCCATGTGGAACACCGACGAGTGCGGGTCGTGGTTGAAGTCGATCGAGACGTTGGGCAGGTCGGTGTAGCCCAGAACGCCCTTCAGCTCGCCATCCGCGGCTTCGCGGATCGCGGCGTTGATCTCTTCGACCGTGGTGTCCTTCTTGGCCATGAAGGTCAGGTCGACCACCGAGACGTTCGGGGTCGGGACGCGGATCGCGACGCCGTCCAGCTTGCCGGCGAGCTCGGGCAGCACCAGGCCCACGGCCTTGGCGGCGCCGGTCGAGGTCGGGATCATCGACATCGCCGCGGCGCGGGCGCGGTAGAGGTCGCCATGCATCGCGTCCAGGGTCGGCTGGTCGCCGGTGTAGGAGTGGATGGTGGTCATGAAGCCTTTTTCAATGCCCACGACCTTGTCGAGGACCGCGGCCACCGGCGACAGGCAGTTGGTGGTGCAGGACGCGTTCGAGACGACGATGTCGTCCGAGGTCAGCACGCCGTGGTTCACGCCGTAGACGATGGTCTTGTCGGCGCCCGAGGCGGGGGCGGAGACGAGCACGCGCTTGGAGCCGTTCTTGAGGTGCAGCGCGGCCTTGTCGCGGGCGGTGAAGATGCCGGTGCACTCCATCGCCACGTCGACGTCGCCCCAGGGAAGGTCCTCGGGGTTGCGGATGGCGGTGACGCGGATCGGGCCGCGGCCCACGTCGATGGTGTCGCCGTCGACCTTCACCTCGCCCGGGAACTTGCCGTGCACCGAGTCGAAGCGGATCAGGTGGGCGTTGGTCTCGACCGGGCCGAGATCGTTGATGGCGACCACCTCGATGTCGGTGCGGCCCGACTCGATGATGGCGCGCAGAACGTTGCGCCCGATGCGTCCGAAACCGTTGATCGCGACCTTGACCGTCATGATGACTTCTCCTCGCCCAGGAAGGGTGTGCGCCGCCGGGATGGGCCCCCGGACGGCAGGGATATGTTTCGAAGGGGTGTATAGACGCCGCGGCGGCCCGCGAAAAGCGCGGGTTAATGCGGCGCATTGCGGCGGGGCCGGGGGCGCGGGGCGGGGCGAGCGGGGCGGGGTCTGCGGTTGAAACCCGTGTCGGGGCAGGGGGTTGAGGCGCGGCCCGCCGGGGCGCCCGCGCGCCGCCGCCGGGGCCGGGCAAAGGTTTTGCTTCGCGATGCGCAGAAAAATGAAGGTCTCTTGCTTGCCCGTCGCCGGGGCGTGAGCGGCGGGCGCGCGCCCCTCAGCGCCGCCCGAACGCCCCCGCGAACACCCCGTTCACCGCCGCGACGCCGAGGCAGGCGAAGACCACCGCCGCCCAGCCGAGCGGCCCGACCTCTTCCCCCAGGAACAGCCAGCCCCCCGCCGCGGCCCCCATCGGCACCAGCGAGGTGAAGGAGGAGGTGCGCGCGGCCCCGAGATGGCGCACCGCGTAGGCGAAGCCCGCCACCGCGCCGATGCCCGAGAGGACCGCCTGGCTCAGCGCCACCCAGAGGAGGGTCAGGGGGGCGGCGTCGGCCAGGTGCGTCCCCTCGATCAGCGCCGCGATCAGCAGGAAGGGCGAGGACCACAGGCACACATAGGCCGTCGCCTCGAGGCCCGAGAGCGAGGTGCGCCGGAAGGCGATGGTGAAGGCGGCCCACCCGGCGGCGGCGAGCGCGAGGTACGGCGCGCCCTGCAGCACCCCCGGCGGGCCGCCCGCCAGTCCCGGCCCGAGCGTGAGCGCGATGGAGGCGAGGATGAGCGCGAGGCCGACGCCGCGCTGGGCGTGGATGCGCACATCCTCGACGAAGCGGTCCCAGATGGCGACGAAGAGGGGCAGGGTGGCGGGCACCATCGGCCCGAACAGCGAGGCGGGGACCGTCTCCAGCCCCTTGGCGGTCAGCATCACGAACCCCCCGCCCCAGCCGATGGTCATGATGGCGAGGAGGCGCCAGTCCTCTCCCTTCGGGACGATGCCCTTCTTCAGCCAGATGGGCGCGAGGATCAGCGCGGGCAGGCCGTAGCGGACGAGCGAGAGGTCGAGGGGCGAGAAGGCGCCGACCTGGTCGCGGGTGGCGACGATCCAGCCGGCCCAGATGGCGACGGCGAAGATGATGGCGGCGTAGCCGAGCAGCGGGTTCGGGGCGCTGGGGGCCGCCGGGTCTGCGGGTGCGTCCGCGCCCGTGTCGGGGTTGGGCGCCGGGACGGGCGCGCCGGTGGCGAGGGGCACGCCGTCGGCGTCATGGCGGGCGGCGTCATCGGGCGCGGCGTCGGGGCGGGGTGCGGTCATGGTTCGCGGCGCCTCCCAACGCCTTGTCGGCCGGGGGCGGAAGGTGCTGCGCCCGGATCGTAAGTCTCCCTTGGTTTTGGGGGCGGTGCAAGGGGCGCCTTGGGGGAAGGCGGATGCGCGGGCCGGGGGCGGGCCGCCTCGGGGGGGCGCAGGGCCCCCCGCTCGGCGTCCCGCGCCGCGCGGGGCGCGGCGGCGCCCGGGCAGGTCGGATGAGCCCGTTCGATTCGCCCCCGCCGCGCCCCCCCGGGCGCCCGAAACCCGCGCCGGCGGCCCCGTTCGGGCGCATCCGCCGCGGCTTCGGCGCGATTACGGGCCGTTCGGCGCCCCCTCCCCCCTCGCCACGCGGGCCAACCTCCGCTACAAGGCGCGCGTCCGCGCACGCAGAGGACCTGCCAATGACCCTTGAGCCCGCCATCACCGACCAGCTGATCGCCGATCACGGCCTGAAGCCGGACGAGTACCAGCGCATCCTCGACCTGCTGGGCCGGGAGCCGACCTTCACCGAGCTCGGCATCTTCTCGGCCATGTGGAACGAGCACTGCTCCTACAAGTCCTCGAAGATCCACCTGCGCACGCTGCCCACCGAGGGCCCGCAGGTGATCTGCGGCCCGGGCGAGAACGCGGGCGTGGTCGATATCGGCGACGGCGACGCGGTGGTCTTCAAGATGGAGAGCCACAACCACCCCAGTTACATCGAGCCCCACCAGGGCGCGGCGACGGGCGTGGGCGGCATCCTGCGCGACGTGTTCACCATGGGCGCGCGCCCGGTGGCGGCGCTGAACGCGCTGTCCTTCGGGCGGCCCGACCATCCGCGCACGAAGCATCTCGTGGCGGGCGTGGTCGAGGGCATCGGCTCCTACGGCAACTGCTTCGGCGTGCCGACGGTGGGCGGAGAGGTCCGCTTCCACACCGCCTATGACGGCAACTGCCTGGTGAACGCCTTCGCCGCGGGCGTGGCCAGGGCCGACGCGATCTTCTACTCGGCCGCCTCGGGCGTCGGGCGCCCGGTGGTGTATCTCGGGGCCAAGACCGGGCGCGACGGCGTCGGCGGCGCCACCATGGCCTCGGCCGAATTCGACGACACGATCGAGGAGAAGCGCCCCACGGTGCAGGTGGGCGACCCGTTCACCGAGAAGCGCCTGCTGGAGGCCTGCCTCGAGCTGATGCAGACCGGCGCCGTCATCTCGATCCAGGACATGGGCGCCGCGGGGCTGACCTGTTCGGCGGTGGAGATGGGCGACAAGGGCGGCCTCGGCGTCAAGCTCGACCTCGACATGGTGCCGACGCGCGAGACCGGGATGACCGCCTACGAGATGATGCTGTCCGAGAGCCAGGAGCGCATGCTCATGGTCCTCGACCCCGAGAAAGAGGACGTCGCCCGCGCGATCTTCGACAAGTGGGACCTCGACTTCGCCATCGTCGGCGAGACCATCGCCGAGGACCGCTTCCTGATCGTCCATGGCGGCGAGGTGAAGGCGGACCTGCCGCTGAAAGCCCTGTCGGGCGAGGCGCCGGAATATGACCGCCCCTGGGTGCCGACCCCCAAGGCGGCCCCGCTGCGCGAGGCCCTGCCGCAGGACGAGGCGGCGGACCTGCTGCTGCGCCTCGCGGCCCATCCGAACCACTGCTCGCGCGCCTGGGTGTGGGAACAGTATGACAGCCAGGTCGGCGCCGAGACCCTGCGCAAGCCGGGCGCCGACGCCGCCGTGGTGCGCGTCCACGGGCGCGAGAAGGCCCTCGCCTTCACCGCCGACGTGACCCCGCGCTATTGCTTCGCCAACCCGCTTCAGGGCGGCCGCCAGGCGGTGGCCGAGGCGTACCGCAACCTCTGCGCCACCGGCGCCAAGCCGCTGGCCACCACCGACAACCTGAACTTCGGCAACCCCGAGAAGCCCGAGATCATGGGCCAGTTCGTCGGCTGCATCAAAGGCATCGGCGAGGCCTGCGCCGCGCTCGACATGCCGATCGTGTCGGGCAACGTGTCCCTCTACAACGAGACCGACGGCTCGGGCATCCTGCCGACCCCGACCATCGGCGCCGTGGGCCTGCTGGAGAACGCCGAGGCGATCATCCCCACCGCGGGCGAGGATGGCGACGCGCTGGTGCTGCTGGGCGAGACGAAGGGGCATCTCGGCCGTTCGGCGGTGCTGGCCGACCTGTTCGGGATCGAGGAGGGCGACGCGCCCGAGGTCGATCTCGAGGCCGAGCGCAAGGCGGGCGAGCTGGTGCGCAAGCTGCACGGCGCCAAGCTGATCCGCGCGGCGCATGACCTCGCCGATGGCGGGCTGGCCTCGGCCGCCGCCGAGGTGGCGCTGGCGTCGAATGTCGGCGCGGTGCTGGACGCGCACGAGACGCTGTCCGACCTCGCCTGGTTCTATGGCGAGGACCAGGGCCGCTACCTGCTGGCGGTCGCCCCGGCCAAGGCCGACGCGGTGATCGAGGCGGCAAATGCCGCGGGCGTGCCGGCGGCGAAGGTCGGCGGCCTCGGCGGCGCCTCGGTGGGCCTCGGCGAAGGCTCGGTCTCGCTCGACGCGCTGCGCAAGGCCCATGCCGGCGGCTTCGCGAAGATGATGGGCGAGGGCTGACGGCCCCACGCCGCCCACCGATGGCGGACCGCGACGGCGGACCGTGACGGCGGACAAGGCGCCCTCCCGCGAGAGATCGCGGGAGGGCGTCGTCGTTTGCGGGGGGCGCTTGCACGTGGGCCGGGCCGCGGCGATGCTGCGCGGACGAGAGGGGAGAACCGGCATGATCGACGGCGGCGAGATGGACGAGGCGCGCTATCGCGCGGCGCTGCGCGGGATCCTCGACGCCCATTCGGGCGCGGCGCTGGAGAAGCTGCGGGGCCTGTCGCGGGACCTGCCCGAGGCGGCGCGGGGGCTGTCGATCCTGGTGCATGTTCCCCAGGACCCGGAGGGGATGTTCGACGTGGCGGCGCATCTGGACGGGCCGGACCTCCACGCGCTGAACAAGGCCGTCGCGGCGCATCGCGACCTGTTCGGCGTGCGGTTCGAAAGCGGCGTCCTCGTCCCCGACGTCCCGATGTTCGACCCGTTCGACCAGGCGTTCGACGTGAACGAGGTGATCACCCGGGTCGCCCTCGACTGGATCGCCGCGCTCTGGGCCGCGTTCGGCGGGCTGTCCCGTCCGATCCCGGTGATCGCCGCGGGGGTGGACCACCACGGTCCCGAGACGCCGCTGCGCCTCGCCTGACCGCGCCCTTTCCCGCCCGCCGCCGGTTGTCCGCGCGCCGCCCATGGGCGTAGCATCCTTGCCATTCCACGCGGCCTGAAGCGCCGCGCCTATGGCTCGGGAGGAGCGCATGTCGATCATCAGGCTTTCGGTGCTGGGGGACGGGACCTACGCCCCCGACCAGGCGGGCAACATTTCGCCCGAGGAATTCTCGTCCCGCCGCGGCAAGGACTCGCGCGGCGAGGGGCGGATGGACAAGTACCTGCGCGGCGCGCGCCCGCGGCCGGGCGACCCGCTCTGGCGCTACCTTGAAAAATCGCTCTCGGTCGAGGCGGCGAAGCTGCCCGCGGACAAGCCGGTGACGGTGATGGTCCACGGCTTCCAGTTCGACCCGGCGAGCGTGGTGATGCGCCCGCCGCATCACCACAAGGCCGACAACCCCCATGCGCGCCTCTATCATTTCGAGGAGCATGACGAGCTGCGCGAGATGAAGGCGCATTCGACGAGCTGGCCGCTGGGCCTCGGCTTCGCCGAAGGTGATGGCGGGGCCGAGGGGCTGTGCATCGGCTTCGGCTGGTATTCGAACCCGGGGTTCTTCTCGTCCCTCTTCGATCACGGGATGAATTTCTACGCCAAGGCGTATCGCAACGCCGAGGACGCGGCCTGGCAGCTTCTGTGCACGCTGGAGATCCTGACCACGGTGCTGGACCGCAAGGTGGACCTGTTCTGCCACTCGCTCGGCAGCCGGGTGGTGGTGCGGGCGCTGGCGATGGCGGCCTCGCCGCTCTCGGACCTCGGCGCGATGGTGGACGGCAGGCTGACGCCGGGGGCCTGGACCGAAACGCTGGACCGGGTCGACCGGGTGGTGATCCTGGCGGGGGCGGAGAAGGTGCTGGAGGCGCAGCTGATGATGTCGCTGCTGACCACGCTGCGCGCCGAGGGGACGGACGTGACCCCGTGGTTCTTCAACATCGTGAGCCGCGAGAACGACGTGCTCGACAAGCTGGGCGAGAATTTCGGCCCCTCCTCGCCCGGCTCCAAGCAGGTGATCGGGCATAACGGGCTCGAGAAACGCGACGTGAACTGGGTGGACGTGCAGCTTGACGACGTGCTGGTGGGCGAATGGTTCCACGACGCGCACGGGCTGAAGATCTCGGGCGACAACCAGAGCTCGGTCTTCGCGGTGATGGATCACTGGATCCACTACACCTGGCGGGACAACATGAAGGTCTACAACCGCATCCTGCGCGAGCGGGACGCCTGGAGCGTTCCGGGGCTGAAGGCGGTGCGCCACAAGGGCGAGGACATCTTCAACAAGATCCGCCTGAACCGCGGCAAGGGCTTCCGCAGCTTCGACTGAGGGGGCGGCGTCCGGGCCTGCGCCGGGGTCCTGGTGGGGGCCTGGCGGGGTCTCGGCGCGGGCCCGCGGCTTGCGTCGGGCCCCGGCGGAAGCTACATCCCGAAACAGACGACCTGAAACCAATCAAGGGGGCGGCCCATGGCCATGGAAGCGGCTGAGATCGAGCGTCTGATCAAGGAGGCGTTCCCGGGCGCCGTCGTGGAGATCACCGATCTCGCCGGGGATGGCGACCATTACGCCGCCTCGGTCACGGCCGAGGAATTCCGCGGCATGAACCGCGTCCAGCAGCAGCGCGCCGTCTACGCCGCCCTGAAGGGCCGCATGGGCGGGGAGCTGCACGCGCTGGCGCTGACCACCAAGGCGCCGGAGTGACGCCTGGGTGACGCCGGGGTGACGGGCCCGCGCGGGCGCTGAACCGGACGCCTTACGATCCGCGGGCAGGGGCCTTGTTCCCTGCGCCCGCGGCCCCACATCACGCCCTTGAGACAGGGCCGAGCCGCCGCGGCGACCGCGCCCGGCTGCGAGCGAAAAGGACCGAGCCATGACCAATCCCGCGCATGACGCGATCAAGGCCGATATCGACGCCAACGACGTGGTGCTGTTCATGAAGGGCACCGCCTCGATGCCGCAATGCGGCTTCTCCAGCCGCGTGGCGGGGGTGCTCAACTACATGGGCGTGACGTTCAAGGACGTGAACGTGCTGGCCGACGACGCGATCCGCCAGGGCATCAAGGAGTTCTCGGACTGGCCGACCATCCCGCAGCTCTACGTGAAGGGCGAGTTCGTGGGCGGTTGCGACATCATCACCGAGATGACCCTGTCGGGCGAGCTCGACAGCCTGTTCGAGCAGAACGGCGTCGCCTATGACAAGGACGCCGCCGAGAAGATCCGCGAAGCCAACAAGGGCTGAGCCGCTCGCCCCTCGGGGCTGAGCCGCGCGCCCCTCGGGGCTGCGCCGCGGGCCTGCGGGCAGCGGCGCCGGCCTTCGGGCCGGGTGAGACAGGAAAGGGCCGCGCCCCGGGCTGGGGCGCGGCCCTTTTGCGTGCTGCGCGGGGGATGGGGAGAAGGGCCGCGGCCCCCGTCCCATGCCCCGCGCGCGCCCCTCTCCCCTCCCGCGCGGCGGGGCGCGGCGGGGCGCGGGGGCGCGCCGGTCAGCGGCGGCGGCGCAGGGCGACGAGGCCGCCCAGCCCGGCCAGCAGCAGCGGCGCGGCGGCGGGCAGGGGGACGTCCGAGGCGCCGATGGCGTTTTCCTCGAGCACGATGTTGTCGAAGATCGGGAAGGTGCCGTCGGCCATGGCGCTGATGGTGAGGCTGCTCAGCCCCATGTAGCCGGTCGCGGTATAGGTGGTCGGGGCGCTGGCGGTGGTGTCGACGGCGTCATAGGCCGAGCCGCCCTCGGCGATGACCCCGGTGAACTCCAGCCTGCCGTCGCTGTCGAAGGCCGTCGCGTAGTCGAGGCCCAGGAAGTTGAAGGTCCCCCCGGAGGTCGCGGTGATCGTCAGCTGCGCGCCGGACCCGTTGAACATGTAGAGGTCGTCGTCGAAGGGGGCCAGCGCGGCGTTGAAGTCGTTGTCGACGATGTTCTGGATGACTCCGTTGGCGGTGAAGGTGAAGCCGTCTTCGGTGAAGGTCGTGTCGGTGGTCCGCGTGAACGTGCCATCCGCGGCGCGCCCGTTGAAATCGATGGTCACGGGCGCCGCGGCGGCGGAAGACGCGGCGATGGCGGCGGCGAGGCCCAGGAGCGTTGCGCGGAGCGAGGAGAATGTCATTTGCAGATCCTTTGAGGCGCGTGCGGCGAGGGCGACGCATGAAGGGAGGGAGGATCGGAATGGACGGCGCCGTTCACGAAGAATTCATCCCTTGGATCTGCGCTGACCGACAACCCCGATGGGGCCATGAACCTGCAAAAGGCGCCGTTTCAGCGCAGGCTTTTCTGCACCGCGGTGGTGTATGCGCCAGAATGGATAAGATATTGATGTGTATTGTTATTTAGAGCGCCCCGCGCGGGGCGCCGGGTTTCGTTTCCGGCGCCGTCACGGGCGCCGCCGGGGAATCGCCCCGGACCCGCCCCGCCGCGCGCCTCAGCCCCCGGCGCCTTCCTCGATGTCGCCGATCAGCACCCGGATGCGGCGGGTGGCTTCCTCGAGCGCGCGGGCGGCCTCGGCGGCGTCGGCCGGGTCGCCCCCGGCCTCGGCCCGGGCCTCGGCGGCCTGGGCGCGGGCCTTGAGCCCGTCGATCTCGGCCTCCGACGCCTCGATCTGGTCCGAGAGGAGCGCGTTGCGGTGCTCGGCCGCCGCGATGCGGTCGCGCAGGGCGGCGATCTCGGCCGCCGCGGCGGCCTCCGGCTCCCCGGCCCGCAGGCGCGCGTTCTCTTTCTCGAGCGCCTCGAGCCGGGCGGCGTCGGCGCCCCCGGCGGCGCCGGATTTCAGCGCCTCGAGCTCATCCTGAAGCCGGTCGCGGGCCGAGGCCGCGCGCTCGGCGTCGACGCGCAGGCGCTCCATCTCCAGCATCGTTTCGGCCAGGTCCGCGGAGAGGCGGGATTTCTCCGCCTCCAGCGCCTGTTCGCGCGCCTCCACCTCGCCGAGCTTCGCCGAGAGGCGGCTCGCCTCCTTGCCCTGCGCCTCGACCGCGCGCAGGCGGTCGGCGACGAGCAGGCCCGACATCAGCAAGAGCCGCGTCTCGGACAGGTTGGAGAACTGCGACAGCAGCGCGTCGGCCTCCTGGCGCAGCCGCGCGGCGACCGCTTCCAGGTGGGGCTCCTGCCCGTC
Organism: Rhodovulum sp. DZ06; assembly: GCF_050586345.1. Taxonomy (NCBI): domain Bacteria; kingdom Pseudomonadati; phylum Pseudomonadota; class Alphaproteobacteria; order Rhodobacterales; family Paracoccaceae; genus Rhodovulum; species Rhodovulum sp. DZ06. The sequence goes on along the minus strand of NZ_JBOCEF010000009.1, from coordinate 42,750 downwards.
CTCGCAGGCGACGCGGTACTTGCGCGCGCCGATCTGAACCTCAAGATCCGCCATGGAACATCCCGTCGGGCCGGGCCGCCCGGGGCGGGCGGCGCGGCGTCAAGTGCAAGCTGCGGGGCCGCGCGCGGCGCGGCCCGTGTCCGGGGCATGATTCACGCCCCGGCCGCCTGATGCCAGCGATTTTCGGGAAAATCGTCAGGACGCGGGAAGGCGGCCCGCGGGCCGCGCCCCGGCGGCGCCCTTCAGGACACCTGCCGCAGGTCGCGCAGCGCGTCCTCGACCAGCCGCGCTTCCTCGGCCCGGGCCGAGCGCAGGGCGGTCAGCGCCGCGCGGGCGGCGTCGCGCTCGCGCTCGGCCAGCGCCAGCGCGGCCTCGAGCTCGGCCACCCGGTCGCGCAGGCCCTCCGACTCCGCCGCGCCGCCGTTCGGCGCGCCGCCCATCTGCAGCCCCGGCAGCATCCCGGCCCCGCCGCGCGGGGCCGCCTGCGCCATGGCGGGGGCGATCATCCGCCGGGTCACGACGGTCTCGAGTTCATTCAACGCGGCCGCGAACCCCTTCCGCGCCGCGACCACGGCGCCCTTCTTCGCACTCATCCCCGATCCTTCCATTTCGCCCGAAACACCACGCAGGACGGATCCGGCGCGCACGCCGCCCGGGGCAGGGCGGGCGCGGGGCGCCGGAGAACCATAATGAGCGACACGTTAACACCGCGCGTACGCCCCGCCGACCCCCGAATCGCGCCGCGGGCGCCGCAAATCGCGCCAAAAGCCCGTTCATCGGCCCTTTGCGGCCCGTGTCGCCTTGACCGGAACGGGGGGGCGTGACAAGAGGCCCGCGACCCCGGAACCCCATCGGCGCGGCCCGGACGCCTTGCCCGGCCCGCGACGCCAGCACGAAGAGAGCGACCCCTTGGACATCTCCGATCTGCGCGCCAAGCACCCCGAGCACTGGATGAAGGCCGCCGCCCTGCGCGTCCTGGCCATGGACGCGGTCCAGGCCGCCAATTCCGGCCACCCCGGCATGCCGATGGGCATGGCCGACGTCGCCACCGTCCTGTTCGAGAAGCACCTGAAGTTCGACGCCTCGGCGCCCGAGTGGCCGGACCGCGACCGGTTCGTGCTGTCCGCGGGCCATGGCTCGATGCTCATCTACGGGCTGCTGCACCTGTGCGGCTACCCGGAGATGGACATGGACCAGATCCGCAACTTCCGCCAGATGGGCTACAAGACCGCCGGGCACCCGGAATACGGCCACGCCCCGGGGATCGAGACCACGACCGGCCCGCTCGGCCAGGGCATCGCCACCGCCGTGGGCATGGCGATGGGCGAGGCCTCGATGGCCGCGCGCTTCGGCAAGAAGGTCGTCGACCACTACACCTACGTGATCGCCGGCGACGGCTGCCTGATGGAGGGCATCAGCCAGGAGGCCATCGGCCTCGCGGGCAAGCAGCAGCTGGGCAAGCTGATCGTGCTGTGGGACGACAACGGCATCACCATCGACGGCTCGGTCGAGGCGTCGGACATGACCGACCAGGTGGCGCGGTTCGAGGCTTCGGGCTGGCACGCGATCTCCTGCGACGGGCATGACCCGGAGGCGATCGACGCCGCCATCGCCGCCGCCAAGGCCGACAAGCGCCCGTCGCTGGTCGCGTGCAAGACGCATATCGGCTACGGCTCGCCGGCCAAGCAGGACACCGCGGGCGCCCATGGCGCGCCGCTTGGGGATGCCGAGATCGCCAAGGTGCGCGAGATCTACGGCTGGACCGCGGCGCCGTTCGAGATCCCGGCCGACGTGGCCGCCGCCTGGACCGCCATCGGCGCCCGCGGCGCCGCGGACCGGCAGGAGTGGGAGGGGCGCCTCGCGACCCTCTCGGCCGCCCGCCAGGCCGAATTCGCCCGCGTGGTGTCGGGCGAGGCGCCGAAGAAGCTCGCCGGCGCGGTGCGCAAGGTGAAGAAGCAGGCCGTCGAGGACATGCCGAAGGTCGCCACCCGCAAGGCGTCCGAGATGGCGCTGGAGGCGATCAACGCCGCGATGCCCGAGACCATCGGCGGCTCGGCCGACCTGACCGGGTCGAACAACACCAGGACCGCGGGTCTGGGCACGTTCGACGCCGATGACCGCAAGGGCCGCTACGTCTATTACGGCATCCGCGAGCACGGCATGGCCGCGGCCATGAACGGCCTGGCGCTGCATGGCGGCTGCGCGCCCTATGGCGGCACCTTCATGTGCTTCGCCGATTACGCGCGCGGCGCCATGCGCCTCTCGGCGCTGATGGGCCTGCGCGTGGGCTACGTGATGACCCACGACTCGATCGGCCTCGGCGAAGACGGCCCGACCCACCAGCCGGTGGAGCACCTGGCCTCGCTGCGCGCCATGCCGAACATGAACGTGTTCCGCCCGGCCGACCTGACCGAGACCGTCGAGGCCTGGGAAATCGCGATGACGACCCAGCGCACCCCGTCGGTGCTGGCCCTGTCGCGCCAGAACGTGCCCGCGGTGCGCGAGAAGTTCGTCGGCAAGAACATGACCGCCTTCGGCGCCTACGTGCTGGCCGAGGCGGAGGCCAAGCGCCGCGCGATCCTGATCGCCACCGGCACCGAGGTCGAGATCGCGCTGGCCGCGAAGGCGATCCTCGAGGCCGAGGGCATCGGCGTGCGCGTCGTCTCGGCCCCCTGCCTGGAACTGTTCGCCCAGCAGGACGAGAAGTACCGCAAGAAGGTGCTGCCCGCCGGTCCGGTGCGCGTGGCGGTCGAGGCCGCGACCTCCTTCGGCTGGGACCGCTGGCTCTGCGCCGAGCGGGGCTCGGAGAAGAAGGCGGCCTTCGTGGGTCTCGACAGCTTCGGCGCCTCGGCCCCGGCGCCCGAGCTCTACAAGCATTTCGGCATCACCGCCGAGAACGTGGCCGAGAAGGTGCGCGGCCTGCTCTGAGGCCCGCGCGCGCCGATCGCCGGCAGGGAAGGGGCGGCCCGTCGCGGCCGCCCCTTTCGCGTGCCGGGCTCCCGTCCCGCGTCCGGGGCGGGGGCGCCCTTTCGGACGCTTGACCCCGGGCCGCCGCGCGTGTCCGTTGGGGACGTGCAACCGGAGTCGCATATGACGCTTACTGCCGCAGACCTGGCCGCCGAGGCCGCCGCCGCCCTGGGCGAGCGGGTGGTCGACGCGCGCCCCCTCGCCGGGGGCGACCTGAACCTTGCGCTGCTGGTCCGGTGCGAGAGCGGGCGGGAGATGGTGGTCAAGTCCGGCCCCGCGCCGCGGGTGGAGGGCGAGATGCTCTCGGCCCTGCGCGCCGCCGGGGCCCCGGCGCCCGCGGTGCTGGGCGCCACGCCCCACGCGCTGGCGCTGGAGCGGCTGGACCATGACGGCGCGGGGCTGGGCCCCGAGGGCTGGGCCGAACTGGGGCGGGCGCTGCGCGCGCTGCACGACGCGCCCGCGCCCGCCGGGGCCGCGCTGGGCTGGCCCGAGGACTACGCCTTCTCGGGCGTCGCGATCCCCGGCGCCCCGGCCGCCGACTGGCCGTCCTTCTGGGCGGAGCGGCGGCTGGCGCCGTCGCTGCCGCACCTGCCCGCGGACCTGGCGCTGCGGGTCGAGCGGGTGGCGGCGACGCTGCCGGACCGGCTTCCGGCCGCGCCGCTGTCGCTGCTGCACGGCGACCTGTGGGTGGGCAACCTGCTGGCCGCGGGCGGGCGCTTCACGGCGCTGATCGACCCGGCCTGCTGCTATGGCGACGGCGAGGCGGACCTGGCGATGCTGAACCTGTTCGGCGCCCCGGGCGAGGGGTTTGCCGAGGCCTACGGCCCGCTGGCCCCGGGGGCGGGAGAGCGGCGGGCGGTCTACCAGCTCTGGCCCGCCATCGTGCACGTGCGCCTGTTCGGGGCGGGGTATCACGGGCTGCTGGACCGGATCCTGCGCGCCGCCGGGGCCTGAGACGCCGCCCGTCCCAAAACGAAACGCGCCGCCCCCTGGGGGCGGCGCGCTGCGTTTCAGCCCTGCGGGGCCGGATCAGGCGTCGGCGAGCGATTCGGCCAGCGCGGCGAACATCGCGGCGCCGTCGGTCCCGCCATGGAGCGCGTCCACGGCCCGCTCCGGGTGGGGCATCATGCCCAGCACGCGGCGGTTCTCGGACAGGATGCCCGCGATGTCGTCCGCGGCCCCGTTGGGCGCGCCGCCGGCATAGGTGAAGGCGACCCGGTCCTGGTCCTTGAGCGCGGCCAGCGTCTCGGCGTCCGCGCGGTAGTTGCCGTCATGGTGCGCGATCGGGATGGTGATCTCGCCGCCCGGCTTGTAGCCGCGGGTGAAGGGGCTGTCGGCGGTCTCGACCTTCAGCGCGACGTCCTTGCACAGGAAGCGCAGGCCGGAGTTGCGCATCAGCACGCCGGGCAGCAGGCCGGTTTCGCACAGCACCTGGAAGCCGTTGCAGACCCCGAGGGCGTGGCCGCCGCCATGCACGAAATCGACCACGGCGCGCATGATCGGCATCCGCGCGGCGATGGCGCCGCAGCGCAGGTGGTCGCCGAACGAAAAGCCGCCAGGAATGGCGACGAGGTCGAGGCCCTTCGGCAGCTCCGTCTCCTTGTGCCAGACAAGGGCGGGGGCGCGGCCGGCGGCGCGCTCCAGCGCCGTGGCCATGTCGCGGTCGCAGTTCGAGCCGGGGAAGATCAGGACGGCGGTCTTCATCGCGATACCCTCATCGGAAAGGATGGGCGAGCGGGCGCGGCCTGCGCGCCCGGCGCGGATCAGTCGAGCTCGACCTTCCAGCTCTCGATCACGGTGTTGGCGAGCAGGGCGTCGCACATCTTCTCGACCTCGGCGCGGGCTTTGCCCTCGTCGGTCTCGGCGAGGTCGATCTCGATCATCTTGCCCTGGCGGACGCCTTCGACGCCGCTGAAGCCGAGGGCGCCGAGCGCGTGGCGGATCGCCTCGCCCTGGGGATCGAGCACGCCGGTCTTGAGGGTGACGTAAACGCGGGCGCGCATGGCAGCCTCCTGTCGCATCGCTGGGAGTTCGCGCGGGGCTTAGCGCGGATCGGCGGCGGAGGCCAGAGGCGATGCGGCGCAGAGGGGGCGTCGGGGGGGCGCAGAGGGGGCGCCGGGGGGCGTCCCGGGGACGCATCGGGGGCGATTCCGGCGCGGAGGGGCCGGGCCTGCGCCCGGCGGCCGGGATTCGGGGCCTCTGCGGGGCGGCCCCCGGGGCGGCGGCGCGGCGCGGGGGCGGGGGGCGCGCGGTCAGCCGTCCAGCTTCTTGAGCCATTCGCGCGTCATGCGGGCGACATGGCCGGTGAAGCTCGAATCGATGGCGCGGGAGAGGAACAGCGCCCCGACCCCGTCGGCGCCGCTGTGCATGATCAGAGTCGCGCGGGTGTTGCGGTTGGTTCCGAAGCCGCAGGCGATCACCGCGTCATGGGTTCCGCCGAGGCCGATCAGCTCCACCGTCCAACCCGCGTGGCGCAGCGCCCTGGCGCCGTGGATGCGCGCGGTTTCCTGGAACGCCAGGGCGGCGGCCTCGAGGCAATGCGCCTCGGTCCGGGTGATGCCGAGGTCGATCACCGTCCAGGGGCCGATATCGGGGATCCGGGTGCCCTCGGCGCGGATCACCCGCGGGGCGCGGGGGCCTTCGGCGTCGGCGATCACGGCGGGGAGGAGGGGCGCCTGCAGGGCGGGCGGGGCGATGGCGGGCCGCGGGTCGGCGCGGCCGGGAATCGCCGAGGCGAGGAAGGCGAGGGCGGCGAGGGCGAGCATCCCGGCCAGCGCGGCCAGCCCCTCGGCCCGCAGGCCGAACGGCCCTTCCACCGCCCCGAGGCGCAGCGCGGCGGCGCGCGGCGCGTGGCGATGGGCGGGGGCGTGGCGATGGGCGGGGGCGTGGGGATGGCCGGGGGCGTGGGGATGGGCGTGGGCGTGCGCGGGCCCGGCTGCGGCGTCCGACGGCGCGGCGTCGAGGAAGCGCGCATCCCCCCGCGCGCCGCGCATGGTGGAGAGGGGGCGGGCCCGCTCCGGGCCGTCGGCTGCAAGGGCTGCCTGCTGATGCTCCATCCCTGGTTCTCCCGTTCCGCGTTGAAACGAAAGATGAGGCGACAGCCTTTCCGGGAGCCTAACGCGCGCGACGGGACGCCGCGGATTTCCGGCGAATCCGCTGCGCTCCCCGCGGGCGCGGCGGGGGCGGGTGGGGCGGCGGGGCGTGAAGGTGCGCGCAAACGAAACGCGCCGGGGCGGGGCCCCGGCGCGCGTCATGCGATTCGCGTTCCTTGCGCGGCCCGGCGGGGCCGGGCGGGATCAGTGGACCAGCTTGGGCCCCGATTCCCCGGCGCCGCCGCCCGCGGGCAGGATGCCGAGCCGGGTCGCGACCTCGGTATAGGTGTCGGCCAGGTCGCCCAGGTCGCGGCGGAACACGTCCTTGTCGAGCTTCTTGCCCGTCTTGACGTCCCACAGCCGGCAGCTGTCGGGGCTGATCTCATCCGCCACTACGATGCGCTGGAAGTCGTCTTCCCAGACGCGCCCGGCCTCGATCTTGAAATCGACGAGGCGGATGCCGACGCCGAGGAACAGGCCCGACAGGAAGTCGTTCACCCGCAGCGCGAGGGCGATCATGTCGTCCATGTCCTGCTGGGTGGCCCAGTTGAACGCGAGGATATGCTCCTCGGTCACCATCGGGTCGCCGAGCTTGTCGTCCTTGAAGTAGAACTCGATGATCGGGCGGGGCAGCGGCGTGCCTTCCTCGATCCCGAGACGCTTCGAGAGGGACCCGGCGGCGACGTTGCGCACCACGATCTCCACCGGGATCATCTCCACCGCGCGGATGAGTTGTTCGCGCATGTTGAGACGCTTGATGAAATGGGTCGGCACGCCGATGGCGTTCAGGCCCAGCATCACGTGCTCGGAAATCCGGTTGTTCAGGACGCCCTTGCCGTCGAAGATCGCGTGCTTCTCGCCGTTGCCGGCGGTGGCGTCGTCCTTGAAGTGCTGGATCAGGGTGTCCGGCTCGGGGCCCTCGTACAGGATCTTCGCCTTGCCTTCGTAGACCAGTCTGCGGCGCGCCATGGGTGTCTCCAGGGGGTCCGAAATAGGGAATGGGCCGCGCGGCGGAAGCCGGGCGGCCGAGGGGCTGCGTATACGCCGGGGAAGGCCGCTTGCCAAGGGGCGCCTGCGCCGCGCCCGGGCGCTTGCGCGAAGAAACCGATCCGGCGGTGCAGAAGGGGCCGGTTGTCGCGCCCGGGCGGGGGTCCGGGCGCTGTACACGGGCCGCGCCGGGGGGTACACCGGGCGTCAGGGTACGGACCACGGGCGGAGGAACCCCAGATGACCACCTTCGACAATCGCGAGCAGGCGTTCGAGAACAAGTACGCCCATGACGCTGAAATGCAGTTCAAGGCGCAGGCGCGCCGGGACAAGCTCCTGGGCCTCTGGGCCGCCGAGCAGATGGGCCTGTCGGGCGACGAGGCCGAGACCTATGCGCGCTCGGTCGTGATCGCCGACCTCGAAGAGGCCGGGGACGAGGACGTGTTCCGCAAGGTCTCCGCCGATCTCGAGGGCAAGGGCCTGTCCACCGAGGGCCTGCGCGCCAAGATGGACGAGCTGCTGGCCGTCGCGAAGACGCAGGTCTTCAACGAGGCCGACTGATCCCGTCAGCGGGTTTCGGAACAAGAGGAAGGGGCGGCCCGGCGGGCCGCCCCTTCGTCATTTGCGCCGCCGGAAAGGGCGGGGCGGGGGCGGGCGCGGTCAGGCCGCGCGGCGCCGGGCGGCCCCGAGGGCGGCGAGCGCGCCGAGCATCAGCGCCGCGCCGCCGGGCAGCGGCACGTCCGAGACGGCGGCGGTGTAGCTCAGCGCGATCTCGCCCACCGTGAAGGTCGGCGGCGAGGTGAGCTGCCCGGTGGCGGAGATGCTGAGCGTGTTCAGCCCGTTCACCACCAGCGCGCCGACATCGAGGTCGATCGAAGCCGGCTGGCTGTAATAGGCGCCCGTGCTCTCGAAGCTCGGCAGAACCGTCCCGTTGAAGGCGACGCTCATCGTCAGGGCGTCCGGGTCGCCGCTCCACTGGCCGAAGCGCAGGTGAAGGCTGGCGGGCCCGGGAAGGACGCCGGACAGGGTGAACCCGGCGAGGGCGTGGGACGTTCCCGTCTCGAGGCCGATGTAGAACGCGGGGTCGGAGGCGGTGGCGGCCTGGGCCGAGGCGGCGCCGAGCAGCGCCATGCCGGCCGCGAGGGCGGCGGTTCGTGCAGTCTTCATCTGGATCTCCCCGGATCGGGCGCGGGCGAACGGATGAAGCGCCCGGGCTCGTTTCAGGAAAGGCTGAAGACTTCCGCTAGGTCAACGTCGTTGGAGGCGCCCCGGGCGCCGCGCGCCGCGTCTCAGCCCGGCAGCAGGGCGTCGATGGCGGCGAGGATGTCGGGGTCGCGCGGCTTGACCTCGGAATCCCAGGCCCCGGCCAGCCGCCCGTCGGGCCCGACCAGGTATTTGTGGAAGTTCCAGCGCGGGCTGGGCAGGTCCTGCGCCTTGGCCTGCGCTTCGGCCCAGCGGTAGAACGGGTGCGCGCCGCGCCCCTTCACCTGCACAAGCTCGGTCATCGGGAAGTCTACCTCGAACTGCGCCTCGCAGAAATCGCGGATCTTGCCCTCGTCCTCGAACTCCTGGCGGCCGAAATCGCGGCTCGGGGCGCCGATCACCACCAGCCCGCGATCCTTGCGCGAGGACCAGAGCGCCTGCAGCCCCTCGTATTGCGGGGTGAAGCCGCAGCGCGAGGCGGTGTTGACCACCAGCAGCGGACGCCCGGCGAATTCCGACAGCGCGAGGGTCCCGTCGCGCCGCTCGAGCGTCGCGAAGCTGAAGCCATGCGCGCCGGCCGGGTCGGCCGATGCGGCCGCGGCGGCGATGCGCGGGGCGGCGAGGGCGGCGGCGGCGCCGAGCAGGGCGCCGCGTCTGGTCACGCTGTTGGACACGCTAGCTCTCCGGATCTCGAGGATTGTCGGATGTCGAGGAACGTCGCCCCCAAGGGTGGCGCCCTGCGCCGCCGGGTCAAGCGGGCATCGGGCTGCGGCGGGGCGCCGCGGGCGGGGGCGCAAAGCCGAGTTCTTGACTCCGATCAATGCGTGCGGGGCGTAACGAATGCACTGATGTGCATGTGAAAGATGATGGAGGCTGACATGTATCGCTTGTTCCAGGTCGTGTTCGCGATGGCGGGAACCACGCTTGCGGGCGTGATGGTCACGGCATGGCTGGTGGCGCCGCAGCTGCAGGCGCTGATGAACATCTGGGTGGCGGCGGGGATCGGGTTCGCGCTCGGGCTGCCGTTCTCCTGGTATGTCGCGAAGAAGATCAACCATGTGGCCGACGGCCCCGGCTCGCACCCGCTGCCGGAGTGACGCGGCCCGGCCCGGGGAGGCCGGAAGGACGCGAAGGCCCCGCCGCGGCGACGCGGCGGGGCCTTTCTTGCGCAGGTCTGACATGTGGGCGTCAGGCGCGGGCGAGGCGCAGGGCGGCGGCCTCGGCCGGGGCCTCGGACCCGCCGGGCAGGAAGGCGGCGACGATGGCGGGCGCGGCGCCGGGCGGCGCGACGCGGTACACGGCGCAGGCGCTGAACGGCCCGGCGCCGGAATGGCCCGCCGCCGCCGCATCCCCCCACGCGCCGCACATGACCCCGAGCCCGTAGCCATGGCGCGTCCAGGGGCGGCCCGGAAGGGCGCCCCCGAGGGTGCGCTCGCGCGTCATCCGCGCCCAGGCGGGGCCGGCGGCGAGGGCGGCCAGGAGCTCCGCCGCGTCCCGCGCCGTGCCGGTGAGGCAGCCGGGCGCGACCCAGCCGGGATCGTAGTCCGACGCCTCGGCCCGCGCCTCGGGCCAGGGCAGCCCGTCCCAGTCGGCCGGGCTGCGGGCGAGCCGCAGGCCCGCGGGCGCCCCGGGGATAAGGCGCGGCAGCAGGGCGTCGAGGGGCGCGCCCCCGGCGGCCTCCACCGCCTCGCGCGCCAGCATGCAGCCGATATTGGAATAAGCCCAGCCTGCGCCCGGTGCGAAGGGCGGGGGCGGGATGCGGGCGAGGAATGCGTCCCGGTCCCAGGCCGGGCCGCGTGCGGCGACGGCGTCGTGATAGGCGCGCAGCCCGCCATAGCAGGGCGCCCCGGCGGTATGGGCGAGGAGCTGGCGCAGGGTCCAGCCGCGCGCGGGGTCGGGCGCGTCGAGCGCGAGCGCCCCCGCATCGGCCAGCGCCAGGACGGCGGCGGCGGTCGCGGTCTTGGTGACGCTCCAGAACGGGAAGCGGGCCCCGGGATCGCCGAGGATCCGGGCCGGGCCGTCGGGGCGCAGGACGCAGGCATGGAGAGCGTCGGTCATGGGCGCCAGCCTGCGCCCGCGCGGCGGTGGAGGCAATCCGCGGCGAAATCCAGGGGGAATTCGCGCAAGTCGCCCCGGGTCGTTATTTCGTTTGGTTGCGCGAAGGAGAAAGTATACGGAATTAACCATTAGCTCATCAAGAACCTGGGGATCACCTGATGACCGCTTTTCGCACGACCGCCGCCGCGGCGGCCCTCGCGCTTTGCGCCGCCGCGCCCGCCTCGGCCGCCATGCTGATCTCGATCGACGATGTCGGCTCGGACCTGTCGATCACCTATGCGGGCACGCTCGACCTCAGCGGCTACACCGCGGTCGAGACCTTCGGCGTTTCCAACTTCCGCGCCCTGCGGTCCAACCAGGCGGCGATCTTCAACCTCTCCGGCTCCTACCAGCGCTACCAGTTCGCCTTCTCCCTGACGCCCTTCGGCACGGACCCCGAGATCTTCGCCGCCGCCGGCGCGGGCGACAGCTTCTACATCCTGCCCGGCTACATCTCCGTCCCGCTCGGCTATGTGTCGGGCACGTTCTTGGCGGGCGAGGTCCAGTTCGCGAACACGAGCATCGCGGCCCTGGGCATGAGCGCGGGCACGCAGGAGGCCGTTCTGCCGAACGACAGCATCACCATCGCCATCGGCCAGGGCGGCGGCCTGTCGGCGGACGTGCCGGTCCCGGCCGCCGCGCCGCTGCTGCTGGGGGCGCTGGGCCTCGGGGGCTTCATCGCCCGCCGCAAGGGCTGAGCCGCGCCGCACATACCGCGCCGCTGAAATGCAGAACGCCCCGGCCATGGCCGGGGCGTTTCGCGTTCTCGGGGGCGGGCGGCGCCTCAGTGTTCGCCGAACACCCGGTCGAAGATCACGTCGACGCGCTTGGTGTGGTAGCCGAGGTCGAATTTCTCCTCGAGCTCGGCCTCGGACATGTACCCGCGCACCTCGTCGTCGCCCTTCAGCTCGGTCAGGAAGTCGGCGCCCTGTTCCCAGACCTTCATCGCGTTGCGCTGCACCAGCTTGTAGCTGTCCTCGCGCGAGGCGCCCTTCTGGGTCAGGGCCAGCAGCACGCGCTGCGAATGCACCAAGCCTTTGAACTTGTTGAGGTTCGCCATCATGTTCTCGGGGTAGACCACCAGCTTGTCGATCACCATGGTCAGGCGCGCGAGGGCGAAATCGAGGGTGACGGTGGTGTCCGGGCCGATATTGCGCTCGACCGAGGAGTGGGAGATGTCCCGCTCATGCCACAGCGCCACGTTCTCCATCGCCGGGACCACGGCCATGCGCACGAGGCGGGCGAGGCCGGTCAGGTTCTCGGTCAGCACCGGGTTGCGCTTGTGCGGCATCGCCGAGGAGCCCTTCTGGCCCTTGGAGAAGAACTCCTCGGCCTCGAGGACCTCGGTGCGCTGCATGTGGCGGATCTCGATGGCGATGTTCTCGATCGAGGAGGCGACGACGCCCATGGCCGCGAAGAAGGCGGCGTGGCGGTCGCGCGGGATCACCTGGGTGGAGATCGGCTCGGGCTTGAGGCCGAGCTTGGCGCAGACGTGTTCTTCGACCGCCGGGTCGATATTGGCGAAGGTGCCGACGGCGCCGGAGATGGCGCCGGTGGCGATCTCCTCGCGCGCGACCTTCATGCGGGCCAGGTTGCGGTCCATCTCGGCGTAGAAGCGCGCGAAGGTCAGGCCCATGGTCACCGGCTCGGCATGGATGCCGTGGGAGCGGCCGATGCGGACGGTCATCTTGTGCTCGAAGGCGCGGCGCTTGAGGGCGGCGAGGAGCGCCTCGATGTCGGCGATGATGATGTCGGCGGCGCGCACCAGCTGCACGTTGAAGCAGGTGTCGAGCACGTCCGAGGAGGTCATGCCCTGGTGGACGAAGCGGGCTTCCTCGGCGCCGACATGCTCGGCGAGGTGCGTGAGGAAGGCGATGACGTCATGCTTGGTGACGGCCTCGATCTCGTCGATGCGGGCGACGTCGAATTCCACGTCCTTGGCCTTCCACACGGCGTCCGCGTTCTCGCGCGGGATGACGCCGAGATCGGCCTGCGCGTCGCAGGCATGGGCCTCGATCTCGTACCAGATGCGGAACTTCGATTCGGGCGACCAGATGGCGACCATCTCGGGGCGGGAGTAGCGGGGGATCATGGCGGCCTCCGGGCTCGTGGTGCGTGCGCCGGGTCGCGGCCGTCGGGCGGCGCGGGGGCGCGGGAATTGCGTCGATCTCGCGCGCGGTGTAGCCGGGGGGCATGGATGATGCAACGAAACGTCGCGCCGCAGGCGCGCGGGGGAAAGGCGACGCCGCAGGCGCGCGGGGGACAGGCGACGCCGCAGGGGCGCAGGCGCCGGGCGCATCCGGGCAGGACGCCGCGGGCGCGGGCGCGGGGCTGGACCGCCCCGGCGGCGGCGGCGGGCTGCGCCACCCGGCGTTGCGCTTGCTCGGGCGCTGGCGGCTGACGCGGCGGATCGAGGATTTCCACGCCGCGCAGGAGGGCGCGTTCCACGGCGAGGCGGAGCTTCGGCATGAGCCCGGCGCCCCCGACCGGCTGGCCTGGGAGGAGGAGGGGCTGCTGCGGCTGGGCAAGGCCGAGGCGCGCGGGCGGCGGGCCTATCTTTGGCGGCTCCAGCCCCCGGACGTGGTGGAGATCAGCCACGCGGACGGGAGGTTCTTCCACCTGCTGCGGGTGAAGGGGGACGGGGACGCGGTCTCGCATGATTGTCCGCCCGACCTCTACAAGGGCGAGTACCGGTTCGAGACGCCGGACCGCTGGACCCTGGAATGGCGGGTGACCGGCCCGCGCAAGGATTACCGGATGCTGACGGTGCACGAGCGGATCGGCTGAGCGGCGCGGCCGGGGCGGGGGGCGGAGGCCCTGGCGGGGGAGGCCCGCGCCCCTTTCGGCGGAGAATCGCCACCCCGCCTCCGCGCCCCGCTTTTCGCGCCCCCTTCGCGCCCCTCGCGTCCCGCGCCCGGCGCGCCCGGGCCGCGGCCTTCGGCGCAGGCCCGGCCCGGGGCCGCCCCTGGGGCGCCTTTCGCTCCGTGCATGGCAGCCATGCAAATCACGCTGCGGCGCAGCGTTTCCCGGGGTGAAATACTCGGATCCCGTGGCTTTCCTTTCCTGGTGCAGGAAGGTTAAACCTTTGCCGCGCAACGCCGACCCCGCCGGACTTGAGGGGCGGGACGGCCGCGCTGCACCGCGGTGCGGGAAGGCCCCCGCCCGTGGCGGCGCGCCCCCGCGCGGCAATTCATTGCCCCCGCCGCCCGGCCGCGGCCGCGGGGGACGAACGAGAGAGCAAGAGAGGAAGACGCGCATGAACGCGAAGCTGCTCGCCGACACCTTCGGCCCCGCCGAGGGCGCCGGTCTCTGGATCAAGCGCGCCGCGCTGGTCGTCGCCGGCGTGGCGATCCTGGCCCTGGCCGCGAAGATCAAGGTTCCGATGTGGCCCGTGCCGCTGACCATGGGCACCTTCGCGGTGCTGGCCATGGGCGCCGCCTACGGCCCCCGCCTCGGCCTCGTAACCATCCTGGGCTACATGGCCGTGGGCGCGCTGGGCTTCGACGTCTTCGCCGGCTCCTCGGCCGAGAAGGCGGGCCTGGCCTACATGGCGGGCGGCACCGGCGGGTACCTGGCGGGCTACGTGCTGGCGGTGCTGGCGCTGGGGACCGCGGCCCTGAAGGGCTGGGACCGCTCGCCGGTCAAGATGGCCGCCGCGATGCTGATCGGCAACGCGCTGATCTACATCCCGGGCCTCGCCTGGCTGCAGATGCTCTACGCGGGCGAATCCTTCGCCACGATCCTGGACTGGGGCCTGGTCCCGTTCCTGGTCGGCGACGCGATCAAGCTGGCCCTGGCCGCGGCGCTGCTGCCCGCCGCCTGGAAGCTGATCGGCGACGCGCGCGCCTGATCGGGGGGGGGGCGGGGGCCGCGCGGCCCCCGTCAGCCCAGCCGGTCCACGACCTTGAGGGCGGCGGAGGGGAGACCTTCCGCCGCCCCTTCCTTTTCCAGCGCCCAGGTCTTCGCGTCGATCCGCGCGCCCTTGGCGGTGACATGCGCCTGCATCGAGAGGCGCCAGCGGTTCGGCCCGCTGCGCGCGACGGTCCCGAACCCGGCGCCGCCATCCGAGAATTCGACCATGCAGGGGACGGCGCCCTCGGCCCGGCGGGGCAGGGGGCCTGCGCCGCGCGCGCCCTTGTAAAGATGGGTGTTGGAGAAGCGCAGCGCGATGGCGGCGCGGTCCTGGTCGGGCATCGGCGGTCTTGTCCTGGGGCGGCGGGGGCGACATGCGGCGCACCGCACGTTCTATTCAAAACATGAACGAATTTACAGAAAACTGTGATACGGGGCGATCAGCGCATGTTCGAGTGCGCCGACTCTATCTGGGGGAATGACATGATCCGTACCACTCTCGCCGCCGCGGCCCTCGCCCTGGCCGCCGCGTCGCCTGCGGCTGCAGTATCGCAGACCGGGGCGCTGCCCGACAGCGCCTACATCACCTTCGGCGGGCTCGACTGGGCCTGGGCGGCGCCGGTGGCCAACGGCGCCAGCCCGATCAACTTCACCTTCCAGGGCGCCTATGGCTGGCGCCTGCCGACGGACCTGGAGCTGGCCTCGGCGCCGACGATCTTCGACTTCGCCTTCGACGGCGCGAATGTTCCGGTCGGCGGGTCCGACCCGGCCACCGGCGCGAACTTCCATGTCGAGAACCCGGCCCGCACGTCGGCCGCCGCCTGCGCCGCGCCGTGGTTCAGCGACGCCTATTCCCATTGCGACTGGCAGGACGGCAACGGGGGCGGCCTGGGCTGGAGCTGGGCGACGTCGAGCGACGTTGGCTCCGAGGACCAGCTGGTCGTCCGCGCCGCCGCCGTTTCGGACGTGCCGCTTCCGGCCGCCGCGCCGCTGCTGCTGCTGGGCCTGGGGGGCCTCGCCGCGCTGCGCCGTCGCGCGGCCTGAGGCGCGGGCTCGAGAAACACGAAAGGGCGGCCCGCCGGGGCCGCCCTTTTTGCATCGCCGAGACCCGTTCAGTCCCCCGCTCAGCCCCCCAGCGCCGCCTTGAGCAATTCGCGCGTGTAGGGGTGCTGCGGGTCGGTGAACACCTGCTCCGCGGTTCCGCTTTCCACCACGTCGCCCTGTTTCATCACCAGGATCCGGTGCGAGAGGGCGCGCACCACCTTCAGGTCGTGGCTGATGAAGATATAGGCCAGCCCGCGCCGCTTCTGCAGGTCGCGCAGAAGCTCGACGATCTGCACCTGCACGGTCATGTCGAGCGCGCTGGTCGGCTCGTCCAGCACCAGCAGGCGCGGCTTCAGCGCCACCGCCCGGGCGATGGCGATGCGCTGGCGCTGCCCGCCCGAGAATTCATGCGGGTAGCGGTCCATCATCGCGGGGTCGAGGCCGACTTCCGTCAGCGCGTCGGCCACCACCTCGCGCCGCGCGCGGCCATCCCCCGTGCCGTGGACCTCGAGCCCCTCGGCCACGATCCGCTCGATCGACATGCGCGGGCTGAGGGAGCCGTAGGGGTCCTGGAACACCACCTGGAAGGCGGCGCGCAGGGGGCGCATCTCCTTGCCCGCAAGCCCGTCGATGCGCCGCCCCAGCGCCTCGATCCGCCCCTCGGAGCGGATGAGGCGCAGGAGGGCCAGCGCCATGGTGGTCTTGCCCGAGCCGGATTCGCCGACGATGCCGAGCGTCTCGCCTTCGTGCAGGGAGAAATCGGCGCCGTTGACGGCCTTCACATGGCCGACGGTCTTCTTGAGGAACCCGCGCTTGATGGGGAACCAGACCTTGAGGCCCTCGGCCCGGGCGATCTCGGGGGCGTCCGCGGGGGGCGGGGGGGCCACGCCCTTGGGCTCGGCCGCCAGCAGCTTTTGCGTGTAGGGGTGCCGGGGGGCGTCGAACAGCGCCTGGGTCGGCCCCTGTTCGACGATCTCGCCATCCTTCATCACGCAGGTGCGGTCGGCGATGCGGCGCACGATGCCGAGGTCATGGGTGATGAAGAGCATCGACAGCCCCTCGTCCCGCTGAAGCTGTTTCAGCAGGTCGAGGATCTGGGCCTGGATGGTGACGTCGAGCGCGGTGGTCGGCTCGTCCGCGATCAGCAGCTTGGGGTCGTTGGCCAGCGCCATGGCGATCATCACCCGCTGGCGCTGCCCGCCCGAAAGCTGGTGCGGGTAGTCGCCGAGGCGGCCCGCCGCGTCGCGGATGCCGACCTTGTCCAGCAGCTCGATCATCCGCGCCCGCGCCGGGGCGCCCGAGAGGCCCTTGTGCAGCGCGAGGCTCTCGCCCAGCTGCTTCTCGATGGTGTGCAGCGGGTTGAGCGAGGTCATCGGCTCCTGGAAGATGAAGCTGACCTGGTTGCCGCGCACCCGGCGCAGCTCGGCGCCCGGGGCGCCGACCATCTCGGCCCCCTCGAGGCGCACGGAGCCGCCCACCACCGCCGATTCCGGCAAGAGGCCGACGGTGGAGAGGGCGGTGATGGACTTGCCCGAGCCGGATTCCCCCACCAGCGCCACGCATTCCCCGGCCTCGACCCGGAAGCCGACGCCGTGCACGGCCTGCGCGACGGCGCCCTTGCGGCCCTTGAAGCCGATGGTCAGCCCTTCGATGGCAAGCAGGCTCATGTCAGGGTCTTCCGCGGGTCGAAGGCGTCGCGCACCGCTTCGAAGACGAAGACCAGAAGCGAGAGCATGATCGCGAAGGTGAAGAAGGCGGCGAAGCCGAGCCAGGGGGCCTGCAGGTTGTTCTTGCCCTGCAGCGCCAGGTCCCCGAGCGAGGGGTAGGAGGCCGGGAGCCCGAAGCCGATGAAGTCGAGCGTCGCGAGGGTGGAGATGGAGCCCGTCAGGATGAAGGGCATCATCGTCAGCGTGGCGACCATGGCGTTGGGGGCGACGTGGCGGAACATGATCTTGCCGTCGCTCACCCCCAGCGCTCGGGCGGCGCGCACGTATTCGAAGTTGCGCGCCCGCAGGAACTCGGCCCGCACCACGCCCACGAGCGTGGTCCAGGAGAAGAGCACCAGCAGCCCGAGGAAGATCCAGAAATTCGGGTCGATCACCGCCGCCACGATCATGATGAGGTAGAGCGCGGGGATGGCGGACCAGATCTCCTCGATCCGCTGGGTGATCAGGTCGAACCAGCCGCCGAAATAGCCGCAGGAGGCGCCGATCAGGAAGCCGATGGCCGAGGCCGCGGCGGTCAGCGCCAGCCCGAACAGGACCGAGATGCGGAACCCGTAGATGATCCGCGCCAGCACGTCCCGCGCCTGGTCGTCGGTGCCGAGCCAGTTGACGTCGTCGGGCGGGGACGGCGCGGCGGCGACGTCGTAATTGATGGTGTCGAAGCTGAAGGGGATCAGCGGCCAGGTCATCGAGCCGGGGACGGCGCCCTCGGGGGTCTCGCCCGCCTTGATGGCGTCGATCAGCCCCTCGGGGTCGTCGAAGCAGTCCTCGAGGCCGCCGGTGACGACCAGGCACTGCACCTCGATCGAACGGTAATCGGCCTCGGTCTCGAAATCGCCGCCGAAGGCGGTTTCGGGATAGGCGGTCAGGAGGGGGAACATCACCTCGCCGCGATAGGTGACCATCAGCGGCTTGTCATTGGCCACGACCTCGGCGACCAGCGAGATGGCGAAGAGGACGAGGAACAGCCAGAGCGACCAGAACCCGCGGCCATTGGCGCGGAAATTCTCCCACCGGCGCTTCTGCAGCGGGTCGAGGGTGAAGAGCCCGCGGCGGGGCGGCGGGGGCGGGGCGGCCGTGTCGGCGGAAGCGCTCATGTCTCGCGGCTCTCGAAATCGATGCGCGGGTCGATCCACACATAGGTCAGGTCGGAGATCAGCTTCACCACCAGCCCGATGAGGGAGAAGAGGTAGAGCGTGCCGAACACCACCGGGTAGTCGCGGTTCACCAGGCTCTCGAACCCCAGCAGGCCCAGGCCGTCGAGCGAGAACACGATCTCGATCACCAGCGCGCCGGTGAAGAAGATCGAGACGAACGCGGCCGGGAAGCCGGCGACGACGATCAGCATCGCGTTGCGGAACACGTGGCCGTAGAGGACCTTGCGCTCGGACACGCCCTTGGCGCGGGCGGTGACGACGTATTGCTTCTTGATCTCGTCGAGGAAGCTGTTCTTGGTCAGCAGCGTCAGCGTGGCGAAGCCCGAGATCGACATGGCGATCACCGGCAGGGTGATGTGCCAGAAGTAATCCGCCACCTTGCCCAGCAGCGAGAGCTGCTCGAAGTCGTCCGACACCAGCCCGCGCAGCGGGAAGGCCGAGAGATACGAGCCCCCGGCGAAGAAGATCAGCAGCATGACCGCGAACAGGAAGCCCGGCACCGCGTAGCCGACGATGATGACGCCCGAGGTCACCGCGTCGAAGCGCGAGCCGTCCTTGACCGCCTTGCGGATGCCGAGGGGGATGGAGACGAGGTAGCTCAGGAGCGTGGTCCAGAGGCCGAGCGAGATGGAGACGGGCATCTTCTCCATCACCAGCTCCAGCACCCCGACCGAGCGGAAATAGCTCTCTCCGAAATCGAAGGTGGCGTAGTTCCACATCATGTTGAGGAACCGCTCGACGGGCGGCTTGTCGAAGCCGAACTGGGCCTCGAGCTCCTTGATGAACTCGGGGTCCAGCCCCTGCGCGCCGCGATAGTCCGAGGACGCGCCCGCGCCCTGGCCGCCCGACTGGGCGCCCGCGTCGCCGCCGCCGCCGGTGAAGCGGTCGGTGGCGGAGGTGGGGTCGTTGATCTGGGCGATGATCCGTTCCACCGGCCCGCCGGGGGCGAACTGGATCACGGCGAAGTTGATCAGCATGATCCCGACCAGCGTCGGGATCATGAGAAGGAGGCGGCGCAGGATGTAAGGGCCCATTCAGTCCTCGGTCCGGCGGGGACGGGGCGGGCGCTCGTCCGCGCGGACGGGAATGCGGCGCGGCTCGGGGCGCGCGGCGAGGCCCGCGGCCGCGAGGGCCCCGAGCGCGCCGAGCCCGATCAGGATGGCGGCGTCGACCGGCGTCACAGCGCGCCCTCCGCCTCGAGCTTCGCGGCCTTCTCGGCGTCCCACCACCAGAAGGGCATCACCCCGCGGGCGTAGGGCGGCTTGGTCTCGGGGCGGCCGAACACGTCCCAGTAGGCGACGTTGTGGGTCGCCTTGTACCAGTTCGGGGTCCAGATGTGCAGCGACCGCAGCACCCGGTCCAGCGCCTTGCCGGCGGTGTTCAGCGCCGCGCGGCTGTCGGCCTTGATCATGGTCTCGACCAGCGCGTCGACGGCGGGGTTGGAGATGCCGGTCAGGTTCGGCGTCCCGGCCTGGTCGACCGAGGCCGAGTGGAACAGCGCGCGCAGCGCCGGGCCGGGGGTCAGGGACATGGTGAAGCGGCCGGGCACGACGTCGTAGTCGAACTCCTCGACCCGGGCCTGGTACTGCGAGGCGTCGACCACGCGCAGCGACGCGTCGACGCCGAGCTGGCGCAGGTTCTTCACGTAGGGGCCGATGATCCGCTCGAAGGTCGGGCTGTCGTCGAGGAACTCGACCCGCAGCGTCTCGCCGGCCGCGTTGTGCAGCAGCCGGTCCGGGCCGACGGTCCAGCCCGCCGCCTCGAGCAGGTCCAGCGCCTGCTTCTGCAGCCGCCGGTCCAGCCGCCCGCGGGCCTTGGTGACCGGGGGCATGTAGGCGGGGTCGGTGAAGACGCTCTCGGGCAGGTGCGCGCGCAGCGGCTCGAGCAGCGCCAGCTCGGCCTCGGACGGCATGCCCTCGGCCGCCATGGGGGAGTTCTGGAAGAAGCTGACGGTGCGGTCATAGAGGCCGTAGAACAGCTTCTCGTTCGACCATTCGAAATCGAAGGCCATGGCCAGCGCCTCGCGCACGCGCGGGTCCTGGAACTGCGGGCGGCGGGTGTTGAACCAGAAGCCCTGGGTGCCCGAGGGCGAGCCGTCGGGGAGCATGTCGCGCTTCACCCAGCCCTTGTCGAGGGCGGGGAAGTCATAGCCGGTGGCCCAGATCTTGGAGAAAAACTCCTCGTGGAACAGGAAGGCGCCGCCCTTGAAGGCTTCGAAGGACGCCGTGTAGTCCTTGAAATACTCGAAGATGATTTCGTCGAAGTTCCACGTGCCGATCATGGCGGGGTGGGCGGCGGCCCAGTAGTCCTCGCGCCGCTTGTAGGTGATCGACCGGCCCGGCTTCACGTCGGCGACGACGTAGGGCCCGGCGCCGAGGATCGGTTCGAGGGTCGAGTCCTCGAAGTCGCGCTCGGCCCACCAGGCGCGGGAGAGGATGGAGAGCCCCCCGGCGACGGCGGGCAGGTCGCGGTTCGAGGCGCCCTCGGCGAAGGTGAACTTCACCCGGGTCGGCGACAGCGCCTCGGCGCCGGTGATGTCGCGCAGGTTCAGCCGCAGGCCCGGCGCGCCCTTTTCCTTCAGCGTCTCGAGGCTGAACACCACGTCGTCGGCGGTGAGCGCGGAGCCGTCGGAGAAGGTGACGTCATCGCGCAGGTTGAAGATCACCCAGGAGCGGTCCTCGGGGTATTCGAGCGTGGTGCACATCAGGCAGTAGGCGCTGTCGGCCTCGTCCGCCGATCCGACCAGGATCGAGCCCAGCGTCAGGCCCAGCCCCTGCGCGGCCTCGCCCTTCAGGATGAAGGGGTTGAGGCTGTCGAAGGTGTTGGAGGCCGAGGTCCCGCGCCCGCTCCAGCGCCCGCCCTTGGGCGCGTCGGGGTTCACGTAGTCGAAATGCGGGAAGTCGGCCGGGTACTTGAGGTCCCCGAACGAGGAGATGCCATGGCTGACGATCACGCTCTCGGCGGTGTCCTCGGCGGCTGCGGGGGCGGCGGCGGCGAGGAGCGCGGCGGCGAGGCCGGCGGCTGCGGTCGCGAGCGGGGCTCGGCGGCGAGCATGCATGCGGCGGGTTCTCCCGTGGCGTTTGCGTTGACCTGAATCGTTAGGCCCTGCGCGGGGAGGTTTCAAGGCGAAGGCGCCGCCGCGGACGGTTTCGTGAGCGCGGAGGCGGGCGGCCGCCGCGCCGTGGCCCTGCCGTCGCCCCGCATCCGCCGCGCATTCGCCGCGCGGCGGCGCACATGCGCGCGGCGCGGAGGCGCGCCCCCCCCCGCGCGCGCAGGCGCGGTGAGGGGAGGCGTGGGCGCTGGGCGCGGGGGGGCGGCCGCAGGCGGGGCGCGCAGGCCTCCTGGCCGCAGGCGCGGGGCGCGGACGCAGAAAGGGCCGCGCCCTGCGGCGCGGCCCTGTCCCGTCCAGCCGTCACGCCCCGCGGGGCGCGCGGGTCACTCCTGCGTCGCGAGATAGGCGATCAGGTCGGCGCGCTGCTCGGCGCTCTTGAGCCCGGCGAAGGACATCGCGGTGCCGGGGGCGTAGGCGCTCGGCTTCTCGAGGAAGGCCGACAGCTCCTCGGGGGTCCAGTCGCCTTCCATGCCGGAGAGGGCGCCGGAATAGCCGAAGCCGGCCGAGGCGGCGATGTCGCGGCCGACGACGCCGTTCAGGTGCGGGCCGGTGCCGTCAGAGCCGTCCAGCTTGTGGCAGGCCTTGCACTTGTTGAACACGCGCGCGCCCTTGCCCGGGTCCGCGGCGGCCAGCAGCTCGGCGAAGGGCACCTCGACCTCTTCCTCGCCGCCGCCGGCTTCCTCGATCTCGAGGGCGTAGGCGTAGTGATGCTCATCCCCGTGGCCGCCGGCCGGGGTGAAGGCGAGTTCGGTGAAGAAGTTGACGCCGAGATAGACCAGCAGCGCGCCGACCGTCGCGCCCACGATCTTGTTGATCTCCATCGAGTCCATGCTGGATTCGCCCTTGTGTTTCGCGCGCGTCGGGGCGCGCCGCCTCATGTCCGTCCCGGCGCGGCGGCCGGGGGTTCGCGGGGTCTCCGGCGCGGCGGCCTCTCCCGCCCCCGCTCCGGGCCGGATCGCCGCCCGGACGGATTCGCCCCGAGCGCGACTCCGGCGTCGCTCAGCCGCGGGAATACTGCCTTCCGCCGGGCGCCCGCAAGGCGTATAAGGCGCGACCCGTTGTCAGCCCCCCGACGCGCGCCGCCGCGCAAGGGGGGCGGGCGCGGGTCAGACCGCCGCACCGAAGGACGCCGTGATGACCGCCGAGAAGATCGCATTCCAGGGAGAGCCGGGGGCCTATTCCCACATGGCCTGCCGCCAGACCCACCCGGAGCTGGAGCCCCTGCCGAAGCCGACCTTCGAGGCCGCGATCGCCGCCGTGCGCTCGGGCGAGGCGAAGCTGGCGATGCTGCCGGTGGAGAATTCCACCTATGGCCGCGTCGCCGACATCCACCGGCTGCTGCCCGACAGCGGGCTGTTCATCATCGACGAGACCTTCGTGCCGGTGCGCATCCAGCTGCTGGGCGTTCCGGGCGCGAAGCTTGAGGACGTGAAGGAGGCGCAGTCGCACACGGTGCTGCTGGGCCAGTGCGGCAAGTTCCTGGCCGAGCACGGGATCAAGCCGATCACCGGCGCCGACACCGCCGGGTCCGCCGCGCAGGTGGCCCGCGACGGCGATCCGACCCGCGCCGCGCTGGCCTCGGAGCTGGCGGCCGAGGTCACCGGGCTCGAGATCATCGCGCCGAACATCCAGGACTTCTCGCACAACGCCACCCGCTTCCTGGTGATGTCGCGCCAGAAGGTCGAGGCCGAGCCGGGCGCGCCGAAGGTGGTGACCAGCTTCGTGTTCCAGGTCCGCAACGTGCCCGCCGCGCTCTACAAGGCGATGGGCGGCTTCGCGACCAACGGGGTGAACATGACCAAGCTGGAAAGCTACATGGTCGACGGCCAGTTCACCGCCACCCGGTTCTACGCCGACATCGAGGGGCACCCCGAGGAACGCTCGGTGCGCCTGGCGCTGGAGGAGCTGGCCTTCTTCACCTCCTACGTGAAGATCCTCGGGGTCTACCCGGCGCATCCCTACCGCGACGAGATCGGCTGAGGGGGAGCGCCCCGGCGATCACGCAAAAGGGCCGGAGCGGAGGCTCCGGCCCTTCGCATTCCTGCCCGGGGAGGCGGCTCAGCCCTTGCGGCGGCCGATGAAGCCCAGCGCGGCCAGCCCGACCAGCGCCAGCGGCGCGGCGGCGGGCAGCGGCACGTCCGAGACGGCGGCCGAATATTCCACCACGTAGGAGCCGAGGACCGAGGTTCCCGGGATGTCGTTCCAGGTGGGGTTCCACCAGCCCTCGAGGAAGTTCTCGGTGCCCGAGTTGTTCGGCTCTCCGACCCCCCAGGCGGTGAAGGTGAAGGCGTCGCCCGCCTCGGGCCCCACGGCCCAGATCCAGGCGCCTTCGACGGTGCCGAAGGCGGCGTCGTCGGTGCCGCCCAGCCAGGCGCGGGCGCCCGTGGGGTTCACGGTCCCGTCGACGAAGGCCCATTCCTCGGCCGAGGTGATGGTGGCGAGGTGGCCGATGGCGCCCGCGACGCTGGTGGCCTCGGCCGCGGCCTGCGCCTGGGCCCAGGTCACGCCCGCCGCCGGGGTGATCAATTCGTACCAGTGCCCGTTATCGGCGAACTGGACCGGCGCCGCGGCGGCGCTTCCGGCCGCGCAGGCCGCCGCCGCGCAGGCGGTCAGAACAATGCGTTTCATGGCGTCTCCCACGCCGGAAGCGGCGGAGAAATGCGCCCCGCCCTCGGAAGACTCCCGGCAATGGAAGCGCAGTCTGCGTTGAATTTTAAGTCTGGGCCAGCGTTTCGTCGGGGACCGGTTGCGATGCGAAACCGCTGCGGCGCCCGGAGCAGGCACGCGTCGGGGGGGGCGAACGGGTTGGGGCCGCAGGGAAGGGCCGGAACGCAGAAGGGCCGGAACGCAGAAAGGCCGGGGCGCGCATGCCCCGGCCCTTCGGGCGCCTGGTCGCCGCCGCGAGCGCCTCCCCGCGTCGCGGCGCGCCTGGCCCGGGCGCCCGCTCGGGGCGCTCAGCTTTCGTGCGCGCCGCGCCGCTCCTTCAGCCGCTCCTCGATGCGGCGCCAGGAATGGGCGTCATCCGGCTTGCCCGCATCGTCCGCCTCGGTCGCGCGCTGGGCGGCATGCGCGATGGCCTTGGGGCCGAGCGCTTCGTACAGGCGAATGGCGTGGGCTTCGACGGCTTGAGCATCCATGACGTATCCTCCGCTTTTGTTGGCGGCGAGCGGCGTCGCGGCGCGTTCTGACGGCGCGACAAGGCCCGCCGGGAATGCTCAAGACGTAGGCATTCGGGGCGAGTCGCTCAATGATCTCGGTCAAATTTCCCGAAGAACCGCCCCCGCTCAGCCCCTGCGGCGGCGGGCGGCGAGGGCCAGCCCGGCAAGGCCCAGCGGCAGCAGGCCCGCGGCGGCGGGCAGCGGCACGTCGGCGGCGGCGGCGGCGGAGACGGAGAACACCTCGAGCTCGATCACCGTGAAGGCGGGGCGGGTGGAGCCGTCCCCGGGGGGCTGCCGACGAAGCCGTTGTTGTAGATGTTGTCGCCGAAGCGGCTCCCGTCGCCGTAATCGGCCCCGAGATTGCTGTAGGAGGAGGTCAGGTCGCCGCCCACGGACCAGTCCGCCCCGCCGCCGAAGACCGGCCCGTCGGCGAGGCCGTTGAAGCTCTGGTACTCGCCCGAATTGAAGCTGGTCCCGGCGAGGCGCTGCGGCAGCAGCTGCGCCGTGGTCAGGTTGAACAGGAAGGCGGTCCGGTCGGCGTAGTCGGGGGTCAGCGCCCAGCCCGACGCCGCGTCCCAGGATCGCGGGTTGTAGCCGCCGATGACGTGGCCGGTGGAGAGGCGCGCGACGGTGAAGGTGGCGCCCTGGCCGTCGGCCGCGGCGTGGAAGTCGCGCGAGCTGTCGCCGTCCTGCTTCTGGAACAGAAGATCGAGCGCGATGGTCCCCTGGCCGAGCCAGGCCTCGAGCTGGTTCGCATGGGCGCCGCTCAGCGTGCTCGTGGCGCCGTTGACCGTGGCGGCATGGGCGGGCGCGGCGAGAAGCAGCGCGGCGAGGGCGAGGGCGATGGGGCGCATGCGGGGGGCCTCCTGCCGGGCTCGGTTTTCTTGGCTCCACTTCACCGCCGCGCGCGCGGTCGGTCAAGCCGCCCGCGGCGCCGCGGGCGGGCTTGCGCCGGGCCGCCGATGCGCGCGAGGGTCGGGGCCGGACAGGGCGGCAGGCGAAAGGGCGGGACCATGGATCGAAGCGTGCGGATCGGCATCATCGGCGGCGGCGGGGCGCTTGGCTCGGCGCTGGCACGGGCGTGGATCGAGAGCGGGACCGTCCCGGCGGCGCAGGTGACGGTCTCGGGCCGCTCGGGCGCCGCGCCGGCGCTGGCCGATCTCGGGGTGCGGGCGGTGGCGGACAATGCCGCGCTGGCGGCGGCGTCGGACGTGGTGGTGCTGTCGGTTCCCCCCGCCGCGGCGGGCGGGATCGGCATCGAGGCCCCCCACGCGCTGGTGGTCTCGGTGATGGCCGGTGTGCCGATGGCGCGGATCGCGGCGCTGACCGGGGCGGGCCGGGTGGCGCGGGCGATGTCCTCGCCCGCCGCCGCGCGGCGCCTGGCCTGGTCGCCCTGGTGTGCGGGGCCGGGGGTGACGGAGGCGGACCGGGCGGTGCTGCAGGACCTGTTCGCCGCGACGGGCGATTCGGCCGAGGTCCCGGACGAGGGGCAGATCGACCTTTTCACCGCGATGACCGGCCCGGTCCCGGGCTTCGCCGCCGCCTTCGCCGCCGCCCTCGTCGCCCATGCCGAGGCGCGCGGGGTGGAGGCGGGCGCCGCCGACCGCGCGGTGCGGATGCTGATGAAGGGCGCCGCGGCGGAGCTGGCCGAGGGGCCGCCGCCCGCGGCGCAGGTGCAGGCGATGATCGACTATGCCGGGACCACCGCGGCGGGGCTGAACGCCCTGCGCGCGGCGCCGTTCCAGGAGGCGCTGGATGCGAGCCTGGACGCGGCGGCGGCGCGGGCGCGGGAGATGGGGAAGGGCTGAGGGAGGGAGGCCCGCCCTCAGATCCACCCCTCGCACCACGCCTTGATCACCGAATGGGCGATGGCGCCGGGGCGGCCGGGCACGAGGTCGGGAGTGTTCCCGTCCAGCGCGTCGAGCAGTTCGAGTTTCGAGACCCATTTCGCGGCCTCGAGCTCGTTCTCGTCGATGAAGATCTCGGTCCCCAGCGCCTCGCCCGCGCAGGCGAACATCAGGCTGTTGGGGAAGGGCCAGGGCTGGCTGGCGAGGTAACGCACCTTGCCGACCTCGACCCCCGTCTCCTCGAAGGTCTCGCGGCGCACCGCCGCTTCCAGGCTCTCGCCCGGCTCGACGAAACCGGCGAGCAGCGACCAGAAGCCCCGCGGCCACGACGGTTGCCGCCCCAGCAGCAGCTTGTCGCCCTTGGTGATCAGCTGGATCACGACGGGGTCCGTGCGCGGGAAATGCAGCGCCCCGCAGGCGGTGCAGGCGCGCCGCCAGCCGCCGTTCTCGGGCGCCGAGGGCGATCCGCACTTGGCGCAGAAGCGGTGGGAGCGGTGCCATTCCATCATCCCGCGCGCCGTCGCCGCGTCGGCCGCGTCCTGGCCGGAGATCCGCGCCATCATGTTGCGCAGGTCGGCGAACTGAAGCGTGTCGTCCAGCGCCGGGTGGCCCTGCATCGAGCGGTCGAACAGGCCCCCGGGGGCGCCGTCCGGCCCCTCGGGCGCCTTCGAGCGGGAGATGTCGAGCGCGAAGCGCGCCGCGCCCTGCTCCAGCCCCAGGAAGATCGGCGGCTCGGCGGCCTCGGCGAGGCTCGGGTCCCCCGCTTCGCGCCAGGCCAGCACCGGGTCGGGGCCGGAGAGGTCGAACAGCGGCTTGCCGCGCCAGAGCGGGACGGTGCGCGCCTCGGGCGCGGCGGCGAGGGCGGCGAGCTTCTCCGCCTGCGCCCGCAGGTGGTCGGCGCGGTCGCGGGTTCCTTCCGCGAAGGTGATGGTCTCGAGCGGCGAGCGTTCGGCGGCGTCCATGATGGCGGTTCCTCCCCGGGGCGTCCGGCCGGGGGACCCGACCTGTTCTCGTGCGGCTTCTCGTGCGGCGAGCGGCAAAGTGGCGCCTCGGGGCCGTCCCGGCAAGCGCGGGGAGGCGGCGGCGGCGGGGCGACGGGCGCTGCGTCCGGTTCACGCTTTCCGGGGGTTGAAAACCGGCGCGCGGACCGCTATCTGAACCCTCGAGAGGTTGGCGTGGGCAAGCGCCTCGCCAACCCGGTCAGGTCCGGAAGGAAGCAGCCGCAACGAGTCCCGCTTGGGTCGCGTTCCAGCCTCTCACCCCGCCGCCCCCCGCAGCGATGCGAAGGGTGCGCGTGAAAAGGCCGTCCCCGCGGGGGCGGCCTTTTTCGTTGCGGCGGGACCTGCCCCGGGACGAGCGCGGCCCGCGCGCCGGTCGCGCCTTCCGCCTGCGCACCTCCCCCCTCCCGTCCCCCTCCCGTTCCCCCCTCTCCCGTTCGCGCGAGCGCCCGTCCGCCCGTCCGCGCCGCCGCCCCGGTCGGCGCCGGCCGCGGGATGATTTGAAATCATTGGGCGGATTGCGCATATGATGTAAGACGAGAGTGAGGGGAGCGGGCGGAATGATTTGGGGAAGTTCCAGCATGTTTCGTAATGTTTTTGTAATCGCCGCGTTAATCGGCATGTTTTACAGCCCGGTCGCCCGGGCGGACGGCGTGAATTTTGGAGAGGCGGTCGGGATTTCGGTCGACTCGGCGCAGCTTGCGGGGTGGAACCTGGTGCGCCAGCGCGTGGTCGGCCCGCGGCGCGACATCGGGGCGGCGGTGCTCAACGCCCCCGACGGCGCCGCGCAGGTCAGCCTGATCGCCCGCCGGTTCCAGAGCGCGGACGTCGCCGGCGCGCGCATGCGCAAGGCGGTGATCGAGGCGCATCGCGCCGCGTTCGAGCAGCAGGAGCTGCGCACCTTCTTCGGCCGCTGGGAGGCGAAGCTGGTCGATGGCGGCGCCTTCGCCATCGCGGATGCCGACGGGCGGCCCTGGCGGGTCTGGGGCGGGCGCTGGCGCGCGGATGAGGGCGGGGTGGAGCGGGTGATCCATTTCGCCGCCCCCGACGATCTGATCGACCTGAGCTGGGTGTTCGTCGCCCGGCTTGACGAGGCCGACGCCGCCACGGGGCGCGAGGCGCTGTTCCGCACCATCGACGCGCTCAAGGTCTCCGCCGCGGAGGACTGACGCGGGAGCGGGGTTTGCGCGCGGGCCCGGCAGGGCCTCGCCCGGCCCCGCCGCCGCCCGGGCGGCCCGTCCGCGCTTGTTCCCGCCCCCCCGCTCGCATAGGTTCGAGGCGGCCGCGCGGGGGACATGCCGCGGCGGCCCCGCACCACCTTCCCGAGCGCGCGCAGGAGCCCAGATGGCCGAGGACAGCCCCAAGGACGACAGCCCCCGGCAAGCCAGGCCCGGGGGCGGCGCCTACCAGGTGCTGGCGCGCAAGTATCGCCCCGCCGATTTCCACGACCTGATCGGGCAGGAGGCGATGGTCCGCACCCTGCGCAACGCGTTCGAAGGGGGCCGCATCGCCCATGCCTTCGTGCTGACCGGCGTGCGCGGCGTGGGCAAGACCACCACCGCCCGGATCATCGCCAAGGGCCTCAACTGCATCGGCGAGGACGGGCAGGGCGGCCCGACGGTGGAGCCTTGCGGGAAATGCGAGCCCTGCGTGGCGATCTCCGAATCCCGCCACGTGGACGTGCTGGAGATGGACGCCGCGTCCCGCACCGGCGTCGGCGACATCCGAGAGCTGATCGACGGCGTGCGCTACCGCGCCGCCTCGGCCCGCTACAAGGTCTACATCATCGACGAGGTCCACATGCTCTCGACCAGCGCGTTCAACGCGCTGCTCAAGACGCTCGAGGAACCGCCCGAGCACGTCAAATTCATCTTCGCCACCACCGAGATCCGCAAGGTGCCGGTGACGGTGCTGTCCCGCTGCCAGCGGTTCGACCTGCGCCGGATCGAGCCGGAGGTGATGATCGCCCACCTCTCCGGCATTTGCGGCAAGGAGGGGGCCGAGGTCGACGCCGACGCGCTGGCGCTGGTCACGCGGGCCGCCGAGGGCTCGGTGCGCGACGCGCTCTCGCTGCTGGACCAGGCCATCGCGCATGGCGCCGGGGCGACCACGGCGGCGCAGGTGCGCGACATGCTGGGCCTGGCCGATCGCGGCCGGGTTCTGGACCTGTTCGAGGCGGTGATGCGCGGGGACTGCCGCGCGGCGCTGGAGGAATTGTCCGCGCAATACGCGTCCGGCGCCGATCCGCTGGCGGTGCTGCGGGACCTCGCCGAGGCGACTCACTGGATCTCGATGGTCCGCATCGCGCCGGAAAGCGCCGACGATCCCACCGTGCCGCCCGAGGAACGGGATCGCGGGCGCGAGCTTGCGGGCAAGCTCGGGATGCGGCCGCTGGCGCGGATGTGGCAGATGCTGCTGAAGTCGATGGAGGAGGTCGGCCGCGCGCCCAACGCGATGATGGCCGCCGAGATGGCCGTCATCCGACTGACCCACGTGTCGGAGCTGCCGAGCCCCGAGGACATCCTGCGGCGGCTGGAGAATTCGCCCCCCGCTCCGGGTCCCGGCGGCGGCGGGATGCACCCGGGCGGCGGGTCCGGCGGCGGCGGCGGCGGCGGCGGGCATCCGGCCCAGGGCGGCCCCGGCCCGATGGGCGGCGGCGGCGCGCTGCACGGCGCCGTGACGGCCATGGCGCTGACCCCGGCCCAGGCGCTCGCCCGCGCGGCGCCCGAGACCCGCACGCCCCTGCGCGTCGTCGCCGGCGGCGCGCCGCGGGCGGCGGAGGACGAGGCCGAGGCGCTCGACCCCGAGGCGGCGGCGGCGCTGGCGGCGCTGAAAAGCTTCGACGACGTCGTGGGCCTGATCCGCGCCAAGCGCGACGCGCGGCTGCTGACGGATGTGGAGCGCGGGCTGCGCCTGATCTCCTACAAGCCGGGGCGGATCACGTTCCAGCCCTCGGACAAGGCGCCGAAGGGCCTGGCGGCCGAGCTGTCGCGGCGGCTGATGGCCTGGACCGGGGCGCGCTGGGTGGTGAGCGTGTCGCAGGGCGCCGCGGCGCCGACCATCGCCGAGACGCGGGACGCGGCGGCGGCGGACGTGCAGGCGAGCCTGAAGCGCCACCCGCTGGTGGCCGCCGCGCTGGCGGCCTTCCCGGGGGCCGAGATCAAGGCGACGCCGGAACTGATCGAGACCGGCCCGGGCGGCGAGGCCCCCGAGGGCGCCGATGATCCCTGGGATGACTGGGAACCCGTTGATCCGTTCGACGACGAACCCATCTGAGAGTTTGACGACATGCCGGGGGCGGCTGCGGCGCGCCCCCTTCCGCCCGGCCGCCGCGCGCGTCCGCCGGGCCGAGACATCAAGGAGCGAGAGCGATGATGAAGGGACTTGGCGGCCTTGGCGACATGGCCAAGATGATGAGCAAGGCCAAGGAGATGCAGGAGAAGATGCAGGAGGCCCAGGCCCGCATCGAGGAGCTGGAGGCCACCGGCGAATCCGGCGCCGGGCTGGTGAAGGCCTCGGTCTCGGCCAAGGGGCAGCTGAAATCGCTCTCCATCGACCCGTCGCTGTTCAACCCCGATGACCGCGAGGCGGTCGAGGACCTGATCGTCGCCGCCGTGCGCAGCGCGCAGGAAGCGGGGCAGGAGCTGGCCGCGCAGGAGATGGCCAAGGCCACCGAGGGCCTGCCGCTGCCGCCGGGCATGAAGCTGCCGTTCTGATCCGCCGCAGGGTGGGCTGAGCGAGGGGCCGGCGCCGGGTGCGCCGGCCCTTTTGCGTTTGGGTGGGGGGGGGCGTCTTGGCGGGCCTTGGCGGCGGTGAACGCCCCGCTCGGGTTGGGGGACGCGGCGCAAGGGGCGCGGCGTCCTGGGGTGCAGCGGCGTCGCGGAAGGCTGTCCATCCCGCGCCCCGGCCTGGATCGGCGCCCGGCGGCGCAGCCGCCTGCGGCCGCGAACGGGGGCTTGTCCCCCTGAGCGGCCGCATCCTCCCCCCGATGCCTTCCCCCGATGCCTTCCCCCGATGCCTCCCCCCGATGCCTCCCCCTCCCTGGCGGCGCCCCCGGTCCTCGCCGCCCGATGCGGCCAGGCTCGGGGAGGGACAGGCCCTCCCGCGCGCCCGCCCGGCCGCGCCCGGGCAGGCGTCGGCGCGCGGGGGCCGCGGCGGCGCGGGGGCGCGGCGCGCTTGCGGCAGGGGGACGGGCCGGGGCCATGGCGTCGCGCAGGCGGCGCGGCGCGCGTAAACGCGAAAGGGGCGCACGCGGCGCCCCTTCGTCCCCCGGTGGAACCCGCGGGATCAGTTCTTCAGGATCACCTTGTCGCCGCGGATGGTCATCTCGTGCAGCCGGCCGAGGAAGCTCATCCCCAGCAGCCCGCCCTGCAGCGTGCCCTTCGGGGCGACGGCGGCGCGCACGTCCTGCACCGCGACCGCGCCGATGCGCATCAGCGGCACCCGCAGCGGGGCCACCATCGCCTCGCCATTGGCGGTCAGCACCGGCATCTCGAAGCGCAGCGAGGCCATGTCGACGCCCATCGCCTCGGCATCCTCCCAGCGCATCAGCACCAGGGAGGCGCCGGTGTCGATCAGGAACGGGGCGGCGGTGTCGCCGACCTCGACCCAGGCGCGGAAATGGCCGTCCCAGGTGCGGGTGATCTCCACCTCGCCCGGGGCGCGGGCGACGGCGGCCATCGAGGCGCGGGCGCCGAGGCGGCGGTCGAACTGCT
Organism: Rhodovulum sp. DZ06; assembly: GCF_050586345.1. Classification (NCBI taxonomy): domain Bacteria; kingdom Pseudomonadati; phylum Pseudomonadota; class Alphaproteobacteria; order Rhodobacterales; family Paracoccaceae; genus Rhodovulum; species Rhodovulum sp. DZ06. The sequence continues at coordinate 10,797 of NZ_JBOCEF010000009.1, read as the reverse complement.
CGCGCAGCTCGTCCTCGAACGCGAAGCCCGCGAGCAGCGCGCTGGACGCGCCCGCCCAGACCACGGCGGCGCTGAGAAAGTTGGGGCCTTTCTCAAGGCGCGGCAGCGAGGCGGAGGAGACGATGACGAGGAACAGCAGCGCGAAGAAGGCCAGCCGGGCCATGTCGTCGCCGGTGGTCAGCGCCTCGGGGAACAGGGCGTTCAGCAAGAACATCCCGCATCCCATGATTCCCAGTCTGAATGCCAGGCTGTACATCACGCTCTGACGCCTCCGAACGCCGTGAAATCCAGTCGCGCCGCGGCGAAGCCCCGCCGCTCGCGACCAATTCCCCCGAACGATACATGCGGTCGAATCGAAAAGCGAGCCTGAGACGCCCGCCGGACGGTTCGAATTGCGCCTTTTGCTGAACCCAACCTGAATGCGTTGCATGCACGCATCAGGCGAGCAGGGCGGGCGCGTGCCGCCCGGCGCGTCCCCCCCCCCGGGCCTCAGCCGCGGGTGAAGCCCGCCGTCAGCTCCACATGCGGGGCCCAGCGGAACTGGTCCACCGGGCGCACCGGGCCCATGCGCCAGCCTGCATCCACCAGCGCCCGCGCGTCGCGCGCGAAGGTGGCGGGGTTGCAGCTGACCGCCGCGATGCGCTCCGGCCCCGGCATCCCGCCGGCCGCAAGCGCCGCCAATTCAGCCGTCTGCGCCTCGGCCCCCGCCCGCGGCGGGTCGATCACCGCGGCCTGGAACCCCTTCATCTCGGCCGCCAGCAGCGGGCGGCGGAAGAGGTCGCGCTTCAGCGGAACCACCTTGCGCAGCGCGCCGCCGGTGGCCCGCCACCCGGCCTCGAGCGCCGCCAGCGCCGGGCCGTCGCCCTCCACCGCCAGCACCTCGGCGGTCTCGGCCAGCGGCAGGGCGAAGGCCCCGGCGCCGCAGAAGAGGTCCACCACCCGGGCAGCCTTGCCCACCACGGCGCGGATCTCCGACAGGATCGCCGCCTCGCCTTCCGCCGTCGCCTGCAGGAAGCCGCCGGGCGCCGGGGCCACGCGGGCCTTGCCGAAGGGCTGGTGCGGCGGGCGGGCGGTCGCGATCGGCTCGTCATCCACCACCAGCCGCGCCCAGCCGAATTCCCCCGCCAGCCGCGCGAGGTCCAGCCGCAGCGGGCCGTCGAGCGGCCGGGCGCCGGTGGCGGCGATGTCCAGCCCGTTCAGCGACACCGTCACCGACAGCCGCAGCTCGCCCTTGCGCGAGGCGGCGCGGGCGACCAGCGCCTCCAGCCCCGCGCGGCCCTCGAGGATCTCGGGGCGCAGCAGCGGGCAGGCATCGGCCAGCGGCACGATCTCGGCGTCGCGGGCGGCGTGAAAGCCCAGCAGCACGGTCTTCTTGGTGCGCCGCCCCGACAGCACCGCGCGGCGGCGGGAGCGGTCCGGTGAAGTCGCCGTCTCCAGGATCTCGGCCTGCAGTCCCCGCGCGGCCAGCGCCGCGGCCACCGCGTCGCGCTTCCAGCCCGCCACGAAGGCGTCCGAGGCGTGCTGCAGCGCGCAGCCGCCGCAGCGCCCGAAGGCCGGGCAGGGCGCCTTCACGCGGTGGGCGGAGGGCGCGGCGATCTTCGGCGCCGCCATGCGCCCGCCGGAAACCTCGCCGCGCACCACCTCGCCCGGAAGGGTGAAGGGCGCGAAGACCTCCCCCTCCGGGCCATGGGCCACGCCGTCGCCCCGGTGCCCGAGGCGGTCGATGGTCAGCTCGGTCTGGGTCTCGGTCATGCCGGGCCCTCCTTGATGGCGGCGATCAGGTATTCGCGGTTGCCGTCGCCCCCCGCGATGGGGCTGTCGCCCTCATGGGTCACGCGCCAGCCCGCGCCCTCGAGGAAACCGCGGATGCGGGCGCGGATCTGCGCGATCAGCGCGTCGTCCTTGAGGACCCCGTCCTTGCCGACGGCGCCGGGCCCGGCCTCGAACTGCGGCTTGATCAGGGCGACGAGGCGGGCGCCGTCGCGCGCCAGCGCCATCGGTCCGGGCAGCGCCTTTTCCAGCCCGATGAAGGACACGTCCGAGACGATCCAGTCCACCGGCGGGACCAGGCCTTCGGGGATCTCGCGCGCATTCACCCCCTCGAGGTTGCGCACGCGCGGGTCGGCGGCGATGCGCGGGTGCAGCTGGCCGTGGCCGACGTCCAGCGCATGGACCCGCGCCGCGCCGTGCGCCAGCAGCACCTCGGTGAAGCCGCCGGTCGAGGCGCCGACGTCGAGCGCCTCGCCATGGGGCTTCAGTCCGAAGACCTCCAGCGCATGGGCCAGCTTCAGCGCGGCGCGGGAGACCCAGGGGTTGGGATTTTCGGTGACCTCGATGCGGTCGGACTCGGCGGTTTTCTGCGAGGCCTTCTTCGCCGCGGCGCCGTTCACGCGCACCACCCCCGCGGCGATCAGCGCCTGCGCGCGGGCGCGGCTGTCGGCGAGGCCGAGTGCGGCGAGGCGTTGGTCGAGGCGCATGGGCGGGGCGGGTCCTGGCGGGGGCTGGGGATGGGCCGAGCCTATACGCCAGCGGACGCGCTTTGGCGAGCGGGCAAGGTTTCGCCAAGGCTTCTGCGCCATGCTGCGCCCCCGGGGGCGCCGCCCGCCGCGACGGCGCGGCCGGGGCGCCCCGCTGCGGGAACGGGTTTCGGCGCATGGCGGACACGGCCACATTCCCCCTCAGGGGCGACCAGATCGGCTCCTACACCCTGATGTCGGGGTCGGGGAACGACGGCGACCGCGTGGTCACCCTGACCGGCGCGCAGGCGCTGGGGACCGCGGACGACGTCTACACCATCGAGGTCTCGCAGACCGTCGGCGCCGAGCAGTTCGAGAACGGCCAGATCGTCAGCGTCTATGACGGGACCGGCGCGCTGGTGGGCGGGCCGGTCTTCGTGCGCCCGGACGAGGAGCAGGGCTTCGCCGCGGGGGACGAGCACCTGGTGATCTCGGACCTCAACCTCGTCATCGACCTTGCCGGGCTGCCCGCGACGCCGACCGACATCACCTATGACGCCTCGGACGAGGCGGCGACGGTCGGGGTCGGCGATGATGACGGGGAGCTGGATTTCGCCGACCGGCTGGACCCCGCCTTCGCCCCCGCCGCGGCCTTCACCTGCATCGGCGCGGGCGCGCGGATCGACACGCCGGAGGGGCTGCGGCCGGTCGAGGCGCTGGCGCCGGGGGACCTGGTGGAGACGCTGGACCACGGGCCGCGGCCGCTGATCTGGGTCGGGCGGCGGCGGGTGGCCTGGGGCGGAAGCGCCCCCGCGCCGCCGCCGATGCGCATCGCGCCCGGGACGCTGGGCCCCGCCATCCTGGGCGGGGCGGCGGGCGGCGGGGCGGGGTGCGGCGGGGCGGCAGGGGGCGGGGCGGCAGGAGGCGTCCCGGCGCGCGGCGGGGCGGCGGGCGGCATCCCGGCGCGGCCGCTGATCCTCTCGCCCCAGCACCGGGCGCTGCTGCGCGGCGGCGGGCTCGAGGCGCTCTGCGGCGGGCCCGAGGCGCTGGCGCTGGCCAAGGGCCTCGGGCCGCTGCCGGGGGTCTCGGTCGCCGGGGGGCGCGGGGCGACGCGCTACGTCACGCTCCTGCTTGCGCGGCACGAGGTGATCCGGGCCGAGGGGGTCTGGGTCGAGAGCCTTCTGCCCGGCCCGCAGGCGCTGCGGATGCTGGGGCCGCGCATGGCGCGCGAGCTGCGCACCGCGCTGGCGGCGGCGGGGGCGGCGCCGCGGGGCTGGGACGGCGCGGCCCCGCCCTTCGCCCCCGCGCGGCCGCTGCTCCGCTGGCGCGAGGCGCGGGACTGGGCGGCGGGCATGGCGGCGACGGGGTGCGGAGGGGCGCGGAACGGAGGGCCGGGAGACGGAGGGCCGGGAGACGGAGGGCCGGGCGTCGCGCCCGCCTGCGCCGCGGCGGTCTGACGGGGGCAGGGGGGCGGCCCGGGCCGCGCCTCAGAGGTCGTCGAAAGCCGCCTCGTCGATGCCCAGCACCACGAAGCGTTCCTGTTCGCGCACCCCGATCCCGTGGGCGATCATCAGCCGGGCGAGGCGGGCGCCGTCGACCAGCACGATCCGCTTCGAGACGGTGCGCAGGTACTCCTCGGCCTCGCGCGTGAAGCCCGAGGTGGTGACGAACACGCCCTTGGTCGCGCTCTCGCCGCTCATGGCGCCGACGAAGGCCTGGAGGGCGGGGCGGCCGACCTTGTTCTCGGGCGCGTAGCGCTTGGCCTGCACGTAAACGGCGTCGAGGCCGAGCGCGTCCTCGTTCACCACCCCGTCGATGCCGCCGTCGCCGGAGCGCCGGCATTCCAAGCCGATCCCCAAAAAAAAGCTCGTTTGTAGGTCGTGGAACGAGGCACAGGCGGGACGGCGGGACCCTCTTGGGTGAAGCACATCGGTTCCGAAGGGCCCAAGCGTCATGCGTTAGGGTCCGGTCCCAACATGCCAGGCTCTCAGAGCCCCGCCTTCAGCCCTATCCTGCCCTCTCGTTTCGAAAGGGCCAGACTGCGCCGGCACCACCCGGCTCAGAGCGACTCCCACACACCGGTGGGGTGGTCACATCAGGCCATATCCCATTCCCCGACATGAGAGCCTCTGCAAGTGTGGTGCCTCACAGTTCCAAGTTAAGGGAGGTCAAAAAAGCTTCCAAGAGAAGCCTTCCTTTCTCCCCTCACTTGTGGGGGTGGAGAGGAGATAGGAGCCTATTGCGCCCACCGCAAGGCCCGCCACCACATATTGCGTCGATGCGGAGAATAGAACGCCTGAACGCTTGATGGTCCGGGATCGCGATCCCCTCACCCCCGCGCCGCAGCCGCCCGCGCGCCCTCTTCGCCCAGCGCCTCCAGCGCCTTGGCAACGATGTGGCGCGCCTGCAGGCCCGCCGCCTCGTACATCGCCGCGGGGCTGTCCTGGTCCTGCCAGGTGTCCGGCAGCACCATCGAGCGGATCCGCAGGCCGCGGTCGAACGCGCCCTCTTCCGCCAGGAGCTGCATGACGTGGCTGCCGAAGCCCCCCACCGCGCCTTCCTCGATGGTGATCAGCGCCGCGTGCTCGCGCGCCAGGCGCAGGATCAGCTCGCGGTCCAGCGGCTTGGCGAAGCGCGCGTCGGCGACGGTGGTCGACAGGCCCATGGCGTCGAGCTCCTCGGCCGCCTTGCGGGCCTCCTCCAGCCGCGCGCCGAAGGACAGGAGCGCGACCTTCGTCCCCTCCTTCACCACCCGGCCCTTGCCGATCTCGAGCGGGGTCCCGTGCAGCGGAAGCTCGATCCCCACGCCCTCGCCGCGCGGATACCTGAAAGCAGACGGGCCGTCGTCGTAAGCGGCGGCGGTGGCGACCATGTGGACCAGCTCGGCCTCGTCCGCCGCGGCCATCATCACCATGCCGGGCAGGGCCGAGAGATAGCCGATGTCGAAGGACCCGGCATGGGTCGGCCCGTCGGCGCCCACCAGCCCGGCGCGGTCGATGGCGAAGCGCACGGGCAGGGATTGCAGGGCGACGTCATGGACCACCTGGTCGTAGCCGCGCTGCAGGAAGGTGGAATAGATCGCGCAGAACGGCTTCATCCCGGCGGCGGCGAGCCCGCCGCAGAAGGTGACCGCGTGCTGCTCGGCGATGCCGACGTCGAAGCAGCGGTCGGGGAAGCGCCCGCCGAACAGGTCGAGCCCGGTGCCGTCGGGCATGGCGGCGGTGACGGCGACGATCTTCGGGTCCCGCTCCGCCTCGTCGATCAGCGCGTTGGCGAAGACCTTGGTGTAGGAGGGCGCGTTGGACGGCGCCTTCTTCACCTCGCCGGTGATCACGTCGAACTTGCCGCGCGCATGGCCGCGGTCGGCGGCGCCCTCGGCGGGGGCGTAGCCCTTGCCCTTGCGGGTGATGGCGTGGATCAGCACCGGCCCGTCGGCCCGCGCGCGCACGGTGCGCAGCACGGGCAGAAGCTGGTTCATGTCATGCCCGTCGATGGGGCCGATATAGTCGAAGCCCAGCTCCTCGAAGAGCGTGCCGCCGACGGTCATGCCCTTGAGCATCTCCTTGGCGCGCCGCGCGCCCTCGCGCATCGGCGGCGGCAGGAATTCGAGCGCGCCCTTGGCCGCCGCCTTCAATTCGTGCAGCGGCGCCTCGGCGTAGAGGCGCGAGAGGTAGGAGGACATGGCCCCCACCGGCGGCGCGATCGACATCTCGTTGTCGTTGAGGATCACGATCAGCCGCTTGCCGAGATGCCCGGCGTTGTTCAGCGCCTCGTAGGCCATGCCCGCGGAGATGGAGCCGTCGCCGATCACCGCGATGGCGTCGCCGGTGTCCTGGCCCATCTCGCGCGCCATGGCGAAGCCGAGCGCGGCGGAGATGGAGGTGGAGGAATGCGCGGCCCCGAACGGGTCATAGTCGCTCTCGGCCCGCTTGGTGAAGCCCGAGAGGCCCCCGCCCATGCGCAGCGTGCGGATGCGGTCCCGCCGCCCGGTCAGGATCTTGTGCGGGTAGCACTGGTGCGACACGTCCCAGATCAGCTTGTCGCGCGGGGTGTCGAACACGGCGTGGATCGCCACCGTCAGCTCGACCACCCCGAGGCCCGCGCCCAGGTGCCCGCCGGTGACCGAGACGGCGCTGATGGTCTCCTCGCGCAGCTCGTCGGCCACCCGGGTCAGCTCGGCGTCGCTCATCCCGCGCAGGTCGGCGGGATGGCGCACGCGGTCCAGCGTCGGCGTGTCGGGGCGGTGCGGGGCGGTCGGCTGATCGGTCAAGTCGGGGCCTTTCGGCTGGCGCCGCGAAGGGGCGGCGTGGCGGGCGGACGGGCGCGGCGGGGACGGGCCTGCGGCGTCACTTGCTCCGCGATATGGCGAAACGGGCGGCGAGGGCAAGCGGACGCGCGGCCGCGCCGAAGCCCGAGAGGGCGGTTTCGGCCCGCGCGACCTCCTCGGCCGCCAGCGCGCGGGCGCCGGGAAGGCCGAGGAGCGAGACGAAGGTGGCCTTGCCCGCCTCGGCGTCCTTGCCCACCGCCTTGCCCGCGGCTTCGGCGTCGCCGGTCACGTCCAGCACGTCGTCCTGGATCTGGAAGGCGAGGCCCATGTGGGAGGCGAAGCGGCGCAGCGCGGCGCGGCCGGGGGCGGCGTCCTCGGCGCCCCCCGGCTCGGCCAGGATCGCGCCCGCCTCGGCCGAGAAGGCGATCAGCGCGCCGGTCTTGAGGGCCTGGAGCCGCTCGATGGAAGCGAGGTCGAGCGGCGTCTCGGCGGTCTCGGCGGCGATGTCGAGCGCCTGGCCCAGCACCATCCCCTGCGCGCCCGAGGCGCGGGCGAGCCCGAGGCAGAGCGCGGCGCGGCGCGCCGGGTCGGGATGGGTGGCCGGGTCGGCGAGGATCTCGAAGGCCAGCGTCTGCAGCGCGTCGCCGGCGAGGACCGCGGTCGCCTCGTCCCATTTGACGTGGACGGTGGGCAGGCCGCGGCGCATGTCGTCATCATCCATGCAAGGAAGGTCGTCATGGACCAGCGAATAGGCGTGCAGGCACTCCACGGCGGCGGCGACGCGCAGGGCGGCGGGGCGCAGCGCGGCGGCGTCCACGTCCGCGCCTTCGGGGGCGCCTTGGGGGGCGCACAGCGCCGTCGCCTCGACCGCGAGGAACGCCCGCAGCCGCTTGCCGCCCCCGAGGGCGGCGTGGCGCATCGCGGCGGCGACCTTGTCGCCCGCGGCGGGCAGCAGGGCGTCCAGCGCCTCCTCCACAGCCTGCGCGACCTCCGAGAGGCGGGCCGAGAGCTCGGCCTCGTCCGCCGCCGTCCAGGGGGCGTCGGACCGGGGGGCGTCGGACCGGGGGGCGTCCGCGGTCATGTCCTGCGCGCCGGGAACGGGGGCGCCGTCGGTTGCGCTCATGCGAGGGGGCCTTTCGTCAGTCGCGGCTGCGCCGGATCGGTCCGGGATGTCGGCCGAGGGTGTACCACGTCGCGCGGCGGAGGAAAGGCCCCCAAGGGGCGCAGGCGCGGGGAAAACGGGGCCATGTCGGGGGTGCGGGGCCGGTGGAGGGCCAGTGGAGGGCCGGAGGGGCGCGGGGGGGGGCGCGGGGGGGCGGGGGCGAGGCGCAGGGAGGCGCGGGAAGGGCGTGCGGCCCTCGGGGGCGCCCCGGCGGCGCGGCGCGGGCGGCCGCCGTCGGGCGCGGGTCCCGGGGCGGCGCGCCTTCCCGGTCGGGCCCGGCCGGGCCCCGCCGCGCCCCGCCGCACGTCGCCCGGGGGCGCCGCCCCCCCGCCGCGGGTCGCCGCACGTCGCCGCACCCGGGCCGCCGGGGCCCCGGACCCTCTGGCGCCCGCAAAACGCTGCTTCTACCCTGCGCGCTTTCCCGCACCGCCGAAGGACGAGCCCCGAATGACGATGCAAGATGGCCGGCGCGGCGACCCGCGCGAGATCGCCCAGGATCCCGGCGTTCCGGCCGTCACCCGCCACGCCGCCGCCGCCGCCGCCGAGATCGGCGCGCGGATGGTGCTGCTCGACCTCGGCGGCTGGCTGTTCCGCATCGAGCGGGACGGGCGGCGCTTCACCTCGGGCGCGGGGGCGGTCTGCGCCTTCCCCGTGAACTCCGCCGCCGCGCATTCGCTGGCCCGCGACAAGCAGCACAGCGCCACCATCCTGCGCGCCGACGGCCAGCCCGCGATCCCCGGCCGCCTGTTCTTCGCCCGCACCGACCGCTTCGCCGCGCTGCGCCCGCCGGGCGCCACCCCCGCCGACGCCCTCGCCTTCGCGGCCGAGATCGGCTGGCCGGTGTTCTGCAAGCCCAACACCGGCTCGCGCGGGGATTTCGCCGAGCGGGTGGAGGACGCGGTGGCCCTGTCGGACTACATCGCCCGGCTGCGCGAGGAGCATGACGGCTTCCTCGTGCAGTCCTGCATCGCGGGCGAGGAGCTGCGCGTGGCGGTGTTCGACGGCGAGGCGGTTTACGAGGTCCACAAGGCCGAGCCGGCGCTGGTCGGCGACGGCGCGCGCACCGTCGCGGCGCTGCTGGCGGCCGAGAACGCGGCGCTGGCCGCGCAAGGCCTGTCGCCCTGGCCTGGAACCGCGCTGTCGGCGCCGCCCGAATCGGTCCCGGAAGCGGGCGCGCGGGTCCCGCTGTCGGGCCGCCGGAACCTCTCGGCCTCGGGCGAGACCGAGGAGGTGACGGACGCGCCCGACCCCGAGGCCGCCGCCCTCGCCATCCGCGCCGCCGCGGCGCTGGGCCTGCGCTTCGCCGCCGTCGACCTGTTCGACCACGGCCCCGGCATGGGCCATGCGCGCTTCACCATCATCGAGCTGAACGGCAACCCGGGGATGGAGGCGCTGGAGCGCGCGGGCCGGTCCGACATCATCCTGTCGCTCTGGACCCGGATGCTGGAAGAGGCGCTGGCATGAGCGCCGCGCCCGGCCCCTCCCCGGCCCCCCCCACCGCCCCGGCGCTGCGCGAGGCGATCTCGGCCTTCCCGAAATTCGGGGACGGCGCGTCGCTGCCGCGCATCCTCGGCTTCGCGGCGGCCGAGGGGCTGGACCTCGCGGCCCTCGGCGCGCGCTCCATCGTGGTCACCGGCAGCAAGGGCAAGGGCGGGACCGCCGCCGCCGCCGCCGCGGGGCTGGACGCGGCGGGGATCCGCACCGGCCTCTTCACCTCGCCCCACCTGCGGCGTCTGAACGAGCGGATCGCGATCGGCGGGACGGAGATTTCCGACGACGCCTTCCTGCGCGCCCTCGCCCGGGTGCGCCGCCATGCCGAGGGGCCGGGCGCGGGCCCGGGCGCCAGGATGGGCGCGTTCGAGGCGCTGTTCCTCGCCGCCGCCCTCTGGTTCGCCGAGGAGGCCCCCGACGCGATGGTCTGGGAGGCCGGGATCGGCGGGCGGCTCGACCCGGTGCGCTGCCTCGGGGCGCGGATCGGGACGCTGACCTCGGTGGAGCTCGAGCACGCGGCGATCCTCGGGTCGCGCCGGGACATCATCGCCTATGACAAGCTCGACGCCATCGCGCCCGGGGGGATCAACGTGATCTCGCCCTCGGTGGGCGAGGACCTGCGGCTGGCGCTGGCGGCGCATAATGCGCTGGCGGGGCGCGAGACGGTCTTCGTGGCGGACGAGATCCGGGCCGCGGCGCAGGTCGACGCGCAGGGGACCACGGCGCGGTTCACCGGGGCGGCGGCGGGGCAGGTCGGCGGGCCGCTGCGCTTCGCCATGGCCGCGGCGCACCAGGTGGACAACGCGCTGACGGCGGCGCGGGCGGCGGGGGCGCTGCATGGCGCGCTGCGGGCCGGGGGCGATGTCGGCTACGGGCTGCTGCCCGGCATGTGCGACCTGCGCTGGCCGGGGCGGATGGAGCGGATCTGCGCCGCGCCCGAGGCCTGGATCGATGTCGGCCACACGCCGGAGAGCCTGGCGCGCACCGTCGAGGCGCTGGCCGGGGCGGTGGAGCTTTCACGGGCGCTGCTGGTCTTCGGCGCGTCCGAGGGCAAGGAGATCGCGGGCATGTGCGCCGCCGTCGCCGGGCGCTTCGGCGGGGGCGTGATCCTGGCCGCCGCGTCCAAGCACGGGGCCGACCCGGCGGCGCTGGCGCAGATGTTCGGGGCGGGCGAGGTGCGGGCGCAGGCGGCGGATGTCGCGGCGGCCTGCGCCGAGGCCCGGGGGATCGCGGCGGCCGAGGGGCGGCCCGTGGCCGTGCTCGGCGGATTGTTCCTGGCCGAGGAGTTCCGGCAGGCCTGGGCCGGGGGCGATCCCGCCGACCTGTGGTTCCTGTAACCGCGCCTAGGACGCGGACTCATATCCCGGCAATCCAAATGCGGATGGATGCGAGCTTCAGGGCTGCGAGATAGTTGTCCGGTC